>NZ_DBNHEF010000078.1:0-122353 GCF_057138825.1 Candidatus Defluviilinea gracilis | reverse complement strand
GGACACGACGGTCACAAAGGAAAAACACAAGGAATCTAGGCTCTTTTCCCCCCTTTGTGTCGCTTCGACGAACTCAGCGCAAGACTTTGTGTCCTTCGTGGTGAGGCTCTTTCCCGTTGATTACGGGGCACCCACTTTTTTCAATTTGTTCTTTAGGACTTACGCAGTTGAACCTGTTGCGCCGTAGTTGCACTGCGGCGACGGCAGTACAACTGCCCGCCAACTGTGTAAGCCCTGACTCTCTCAGGTGGCTCGTCATGGTGTTTCTGTTTCCTTCTGAAATTTTCGACGAGGCGGAGGCTCCCCGCCTTTGGGCGGCGGGAGGGAACCAGAGGCGGGATCAGAGCCCGCCCTTATGCGCCCATAAACAATGACCGTAATTCTTTTGGCAAACCGGACATCGTCTTTTCGTATTCGATACGCGTGCGTTTGATGGCGGCTTGCATGGCGTATTCGAATTTGAATCCCTGCTCGGGCGAATCGAGGTTCATCCACGCGTGCGAATCGCGCGGAATGAGAGGCAGAACGTGAGCGCGAAGCCCTTTGATAAAGTACAACAACTCGAGCGGATTGTACGTCTTGCCGGAGCGCAGGTGGGGGCTGTGGAGCAGGTCTGGGGAAACTGGATCAATTTCACTCGGCGGAGGAGGCGTTTTTCCGTCAAAGCGATTCAGCCACAGGGTGATGTAATTCGAATGGGCGTAGAAATCCTGAAACGAGTGAGACATCCGCCCGAACGCCCGCCACGCCGAGACAGGGTCGTTGTTTTGAAGCGCCGAGACGACCAGCGCGCGTTGCTTCTCGATGTAGGCGTCGGTTTTCGCAAAGGAATTATTGTCGCAATGAAATTCATCGTGACCGAAAAAGCCGGTGAAGAATTGGTCTTGCTTGATGTTGGCGGTAGCCATCATCCCAAGCGGGCGCGGACCGATGGAATCGCTGAGCGCTTCAACGATGATTTCGATGTGGTATTCAGTGAGCATTCGTCCGATTATAAGCGGTTATAATGCCGCCATGAGATTTTATACGACCACTGGCGATGACGGCACAACGGGCTTGCTCGGCGAAGGACGCGTGACGAAATATCACGCGCGTATCGAAGCCGTTGGCACATTAGATGAATCGACCGCCGCCCTGGGGCTGGCGCGCGCGCAATGTTTGGACCCGCGCTCGGGCAAGATCATTTTGGACGCGCAACGCGATTTATACAAGATCATGGCAGAGGTGGCGGCAACGCCGGAGAATGCGGAAAAATTCCGCATGATCGACGCCTCGCGCGTGACGTGGCTCGAAGAACAGACCGATGCGATCAGCGAGACTATCGAAATGCCAAAGGAATTTATTTTGCCCGGCGATTCGCTGGCGGGCGCGGCATTGTCGCTGGCGCGCGCCATCGTCCGCCGCGCCGAACGCCGCGTGGTGGAATTGCGCGACGAGCAGGAAGTGTCGAACCCCGAGTTGCAGAGGTATTTGAATCGCTTGTCGTCGTTATGTTTTGTGTTGGAGTTGTTGGAAAATAAAGCGGCGGGGCATCAGACAACGCTGGCAAAAGAATAAATTCATTTTTTGAACCGCAAAGCGCGCGAAGATCGCAAAGTTTTAAAAGATTTTCTTTGTGCAGTGAGGTATCCTTGCGGTATTTTTAGATTGGAGCACATGACCGGCACTTTTCTCAACATCGCAACCGTTCTCATCGGCGGGATGATCGGCTTGCTCTTCGGCGCGCGCATCCCTGAAAAGTTAAAAGCCACTGTGATAGCAGGCATGGGTCTTTTTACGGCGGCAATGGGATTGCAAATGTTTATGGAGACAAAGAACCCGCTCATTGTGTTGGGCGCGTTATTGATCGGCACGTTGTTGGGGGAATGGATCAGGATCGAAGACGGCTTGCATAACTTCGGAAAATTTCTCGAACAGCGATTTTCCAAGGAAGGCGATGACGGCTCGAACAAGTTCGTGCGCGGATTTTTGACCGCGTCGCTGTTGTTCTGCGTGGGACCGATGACCATCCTCGGTTCGATCCAGGACGGGTTGACCGGCGACTACAACCTGTTGGCGGTGAAGTCGGTGTTGGATGGATTCGCGTCCATGGCGTTCGCCTCCACGCTGGGGGCGGGCGTGTTGTTCTCGACCATCGTGATCTTCGTTTTTCAGGGCGGGGTCAGTTTGTTCGCGGCGCAATTGAACGCAATTGCGACGCCGATCATGATGGGCGAACTATCGGCGACAGGCGGTGTGATTTTGCTGGGGTTGGCGATCAGCAGTCTGTTGGAGATCAAAAAGATCCGCGTGGGGAATATGTTGCCGGCGCTTGCCGTCGCGCCAATCATTGTGTGGGGATTGTCGCTATTCTAACGTCACCCGTACAATGCAATCATAAAAACTCCCGTAAAAATGACAAGCGCGCCGATCACGCGGACAGCCCCCATCCGCTCGTTCAACAGCCACCAGCCTGCCAGCGCGCCGAAAACCACGCTCACTTCCCTGACCGCGCCGGCGTAACTCAGCGGGGCAATGGAATAGGCATATACCGCCATCAAATATGCCAGCACGCCCAGCACGCCCGCTAATGGAACACGGACGGGCTGTTTCACCAAGACCTCCCTAATGCGCGCCCAGCCGTATTGTCGAAACACGAACGGGGAGATGACGAACGGCACCAGCGCGAACATCGCCATCACATACGGCAAGGCATATCCGTTCTTTACGGCGCTCCCGTCGATGGTGGAGTAGATCGAGATCAACAAGGCAATGAACAAAGCCACCGCCACACCTTTGAAGTGAACACGCGTCACATGCGCCTGCGTGAGGGCGTTGACCCCGATGATTACCAACCCGCCGATGATGAACGCCAGCCCAACGACCCCTCCCATTTTTAGCGATTCGCTCAGGAACAGGAACGACCATAACGCAATGAAGGCGGGCGCCGCTCCGCGCGCCACAGGATAGATCAACGAAAAATCGTTATCGTGATACGCATACGAGAGGCTGATAAAGTACGCCACTTCGACGCACACGCTGACGACGGCAAAGATCCACATTCCGCGCGGGGGCAAGCCAGTGAAGAACAAGGCAACGAAAGCGAACATGCCGCCGAAGGTCACCATCCAAAAGGTGACGATGTATTTGTCTTGCGATTGTTTGATGAGGAGATTCCAGACGGTATGAAGGACCGCGCTGACCAATAAAATGGAGATGGCAAAAAGAGACATGGCTGGACGAATGTACCACAAAAGTGACTATGCCAAATAGTTGCTTTTTATTCATCGGTTGCGTATACTTACAAAAAACCGAATTGGAGGATTCGATGAAACCACTGAAACCCTTATTTTTCCTGACCGCGTTCGTTCTGATCGTGGGTCTGGCTTGCGGCGGCAGTAGCGATACGCCTACACAGCCCCCCCAACCGCCGACCAACCCGCCGCAACAGCAAGACCCAACGCAACCGCCGCCCCCGCCCCAGGCAACCGATACCCAAGCCGCGCCCACAGAGCCGCCGGTTCAACCTGCGAGCCAATTCTTCACCGAAGAATTCGATTCTCCGCTTTCAAATGATTGGTCCATCCTCACCGTGACCGGGTCCGAAGCCGCAGACCCCGACAAGGTCACTGTGGAAGCCGAGAATGGAAAACTGGTCTGGAATTTCGATAGTGAGCAGGTCTACTACTACCTATTCTATGGCGCCTTTGACTACGAAGATGTGACCCTGGAAGTGCGCGCCGATAACCGAGGCAAGAATACCAACTCGGTGAGCCTGATCTGCCGCTACGACCCGGAAGTAGGCTGGTACGAGTTCAATATCGATAACGGCGGCTTATATAACATCCTATACGCCGAAGTCGACAAGAACGGCGATATCGGCTACAACCTGATCACCAACGGCGGTTCGAATGCCATCAAACAGGGCAAGGATGTCAATGAGTATTCGATCACCTGCAAAGGTGATGAATTATCGTTGAGCATCAACGGCGATGAAGTGAACTCCATCACGGAAAAGAAATATGCCCTGCGAAGCGGGCAGGTCGGCATTTCTGTGTCCGCGTTCAATGTGTTGCCGATCATCATTGAAATGGATTGGATCAAGGTCAGCGAGCCGTAGACAATAGGCATGGAAACAAAAACTCCGAGTTCTTGAAGAACTCGGAGTTTTTTAATACAACGGTATCCTCGCGCCCGTTATTTTCGACGCTTCCTCTGAGAACAGATACACCATCGCGGCGACAATCTCATCGGGCGTTGTGCCTGTGCCTTTGTTATCCACATCAATGGCTTTCACCTGGATGATGTTCGCGGTGACGTTGGACTCTTTCAGTTCCGCCGCCAGCGTGAGCATGAGAGTCTCCTGCGCGGCTTTCGCGGCGGTGTACGCGCCTCGCTTCGCCACCGGATTGGGAACTGTGGACGGCGAAACAGTGATGACCCGCCCCCAGCCGCTTTTGGCGAGCAGAGGCATGAACGCTTGGAATAAATGGAACGTCGTCTCCACGTGCTGACCGAACATGGAGTTGAAATCGTCCACGCTGGTTTCGGGGATCGTCTTGCCGCCGAGCCAGCCGCCGACGAGATGGATCAACCCGTGCACCCCGCCGAACTTGGCAAAGACAGCCTCCCCTGCGGAATGAACCGCCTGTCCGTCGCGCAGATCAACCGCCGAGGCGAGGAGTCGCTCGCTCGGCAGATTCAACTCGCGGGCGAGGGAATCCAATTTACTTGAATCGTGGGCGAGCAATACCAATGAATCTCCGCGCGCGGCGAATGCGCGCGCGGTTTTAATTCCAAGCGCGCCGGTGGCGCCGGTGATAACGATTGTTTTACTCATTGTTCATATCCACCGTCCCGCAGGTTTCTTCGAAGACTTCAACTTGCGCAACCCAACCTGCGGGACGTTTGTGTAATAGGCTATTCACTTAACACCTCCGCTGGCAATTCGCTCATGCCTTTGATGAACGGGCGGTCGCTTTGTTCGGGCAGATGTTGCTTGCCGTGAAAATCAATCATGTGACCCGACTTGACAACTTTCGTTTCGAGGTAAAACCGATTGTATTCGTTCGGCTCCATAATGTGCGGGATGCGGTCTGAAACCTGGATGCCATAATCAATGAGTTGCTGGATCTTTTTCGGGTTGTTGGTGATGAGCCGCACCGATTCGATCTTGAGCGACATGAGCATGTGCGCGGCGACGGCGTAATCGCGTTCATCGTCGCGGAAGCCGAGCGCGTGATTCGCCTCGACCGTATCGAGCCCCTGGTCTTGCAAACTGTAGGCGCGAATCTTGTTGGTCAACCCGATGCCGCGCCCTTCCTGACGCAAATATAAAACCATGCCGCGTTCCATCGCGCCGATCATCCTCAACGAGGCTTCAAGTTGATCGCGGCAATCACAGCGCAGCGAGCCAAGCGCGTCGCCTGTCAAACATTCCGAATGCAACCGCACGGGCACATCTGCCGCGCCGATCACATCGCCTTTGATGATGGCGACATGTTCTTTGCCGTCGCGGTTATTTTCAAAGGCAATAATATGGAATTCTCCAAAGCGCGTGGGCAGTTCCGCCATCGCCACCACGCGTACGCACACTTTATCTTTCCCGATCCCCTCGCATTCATGGTCGCCCTCATTTTGAAGCAACACATCGAATTTTTCATGCAGATCTGTGATCATGCTGACCTCTCTATCGAATATTTTAAAACGACGCCGCCGTCTTCCCATTTCTCCACGTCTGTCAATTTCAATGGGACGGCTGCGCTTCTTTCCAAGCCTGCGCCTGCCGCAAGCGTGGGAGCCGACTCGCCCCCGAAGATCATCGGCGCGATGTACGCCTGAACTTCATCCACCAAGCCGAGCCGCAACAATTCAAAATTCAATGTCGCGCCGCCTTCCACCATCAAACGCTTCACGCCGAGTTCGTTGAGCGTTCTCAACGCCTGCGCCAAATCCACGCGGTAGCCCGAATGGACAAACACTTCCACGCCGCCTGCGCGCAGGGCTTCAAGTTTGTCTTTAGATGTGCGGTTTGTTGTGAATATTACGACCCGCGCCGACCCTTCGTATAAGAATTTTGAATGAACTGGCAGGGTTGCGGAGGTAATGACGCACACCTTCATAGGATTCGGGGACAGCCCCCGCGCCACGCGTTCGGCTCGCAACACTTCGGATTTCACGGTCAACTTTGGGTCTTCGTTGAGCAGTGTTTGTCCGCCCACCATCACCGCGTCCGAGTCGGCGCGAAGTGTATCCACCCGCTCCCTATCGCGCGGCGAAGAGATTGCCGCGCCCCGGCGTGAAATCGTATCGATCTTTCCATCGGCAGTCATTGCCACGTTGATAAAGACATATGGTCGTTTCATACCCCAATTGTAATGCGGCAACCATGATAGAATTTCCTGACTTTTGCAGATTAAGAATTGAACCGGGCAACTCTTGCGCTTGTTTTGAACCACGGAGGCGCTGAGTCACGGAGTTTTTTTATGGGCTTTTCTCAGTGTCTCTGCGTCCGTGGTTCCACTTATTGCTCGCTTAATTGTGAAAAGAACAATAATCAGGAATTGTACAGAGTTGGCGCCCGCTCTTGGCAAGCATACATCTCTCCTACACTGTGGAGAATTGGAAACATCAAAAAGGAGTCTGCAATGACCGCAAAGAAGGAACGAGTGGTGGTCACAGGAATGGGCATTGCCAGTCCACTCGGTTGTGATGTGCAAGAATTTTGGAAGAACTTGATCGCGGGTCAATCCGGCGTCCGGTCATTGGAGGGCGGAATTTTTTCCGGTATGCACACGAAGATCGGTGGGGTCGCTTGGGAGTACGACGAGAACAAATATTTCGACATCAAAGAGATCAGGCGGATGAGTCGTTCCTCTCAGTTGGGGATGGTCGCCGCAGAGCAAGCCATTGTCCATGCAAAACTCGAAAATGGAAATGTGAACCGCGAAGAGATCGGCGTGATGGTTGGCAGTTCTATCGGCGGCTATAGCGCGGCAGACTCCTACTTTATGCACTTTTACGAAACCAACCGCCTCAGCCCATACACCATCCCGGTTTCGATGAACATCGGTCCCGGCTCGAACATCTCGATCAAACACGGCTTTCAAGGTCCGCTCGTCAACGTGGACGCGGCCTGTTCCACCGCCGCGCACACCATCGGCAACGCGTTCAACATGATCCGCAACGGGAGTCTGCAAGTGGCGGTCACCGGCGCGGCGGATACTCCGTTCTCGCCCGGCGTCGTCGAATCATGGATGGCGTTACGCGCCGTCTCTACTCGCGACGATAACCCAGCGGAAGCCTGCCGCCCGTTCAGCGCCGACCGGGATGGGATGGTCTTGGGAGAAGGAGCAGGCATCCTTGTGATCGAAGCGGAGAGTCACGCCTTGCAGCGCGGCATCCCCATCCTTGCCGAACTCAAAGGCTACGGCGCGTCGGCAGACAGTCATCATCTGACTCAACCTTCCCAAAAAGGACCCGCCCTCGCCATGCGCCGCGCATTGGAGGATGCCGGTTTAACCATCGCAGACGTGGATTACATCAACGCGCACGCAACCGGAACAGAGTGGAATGACAAGAACGAAACGAACGCCATCAAGGAAGTGTTCGGCGAACGCGCGTATCAAATCCCTGTGGTCGGCAACAAAGCCGCGTTCGGTCATTCCATCGCGGGGAGCGGCGCGTTAGAATTAATCGGGTGTGTGTTGTCGTTGCGCGACCAAGTTGTGCCGCCGACCATCAATTACAAAGTCCCCGACCCAGATTGCGATCTCGATTATGTGACCGAAGGCAAACGCAGTCTGCCGTTGAAAAATATCATGAGCAATTCATTTGCATTCGGCGGAAGCAACGCCGTGTTGATCGTGGGGAAATACGAAGCCGCGAGTTGAAACCCATCCATGCAAAATAGGAATCGCATCGCCGCGCTGGTCTTCTTGTTGACGACCAGTTTTTATCTTTACACGCTTTCGCCCTCGCTCGCATGGGGCGACGGAGTGCGACTACAAAGCGAAGTCATTTCAGGAGAATCCTTCATCCTCAACGAGATGACCGCGAGCGAATTCATCCCTGACCCATTTCCATTTTCAAAAGTAGGCGTCACCGCGTGGGATCATCCGTTGTACATTGTCGCGGGGCATCTCCTCGTCCGCGCGTTTCCATCCGTTGATTCGCTGTGGCTGGTCAATCTCATCTCTGCCCTCTTCGGCGTGGCGTCCGTCACGCTGGTTTTTCTTCTCGCTCATCAACACACCAATTCATTCATCGCGTCGGGTTATGCCGCGTTCGCGCTGGCGGTTTCGCACACGTTTTGGTGGCATTCCTCCATGCCCGAGGTGTACACGCTGTTCGTCTTTCTCCTGCTCCTCAGCCTTTACTTCTTCGAGCGCTTTGAAAAAACTCACAACGCCTCATCGCTACTTCTCAGCGCATTCTTCTTTGGTTTATCCGCCTCCGATCATCTGCTTGCGTTCATCGCGCTCCCCGCGTTGGGTTTTTATCTCGTCCTCTCAAAAAAATATCGTTCGCTTAATCTAAACGCGCGAAGAATCTTCTTCACTTCCCTCGCTTTTATTTTGGGCTTTTCCATCTACATCATTCAATTCATTCGATTGACAAAAAATTTTTCCATTGCCGAACTGATGGGTCCCGCAACCGGCACAACATTTCTTGAGAACCTCGGGACGTTTTCACTCATCGCGCTGGGAGAAAGCCTGACGCGCTACGGATTATTCCTCGCCCTTCAATTCGGCGCGATCGGCATCCTCTTCTGCATCGTCGGGATTCGCAAAGCGCTCAACGGCGCGGATCAAAAGTTCGTTTTATTTTTCATCGCGTACGCGCTCTTCGGGATTCTCTATCGCGTCTCCGATCAATTCGCATTTTTTCTGACATCGTATGTTTTCTTCGCGTTGTTGATGGGACTGGGCGCGACTCACATCCTCTCCCGTCTTGCGACAAAACCCCGCCTCATTCTGACCTTCATCCTGATCCTCACCATCGGAGCGACTCCGCCCTTCTACCGCGCCATCCCGCGCCTCGCCGAATCTCGCGGCATAGACGACTCCTTCCTCGGCATCCCGCAAGTCGGGACGGGAGTCCGCGACGGCTTAGCCTATTACATTGACCCCAACAAACGCGGCGATATCCTCGCCTATGAATTCGGCGACGAAACGATCACGAATCTTCCCCCTCATTCCCTCGTCATCGCAGAATGGTACACCGACACGGATGAATACTTCGTACTGCGTTATTTCACTAAAGTCAGAGGAGACCGCCCCGACGTGACCATCACCGGCTTCCCCACCGACGATCCATTTTCATTCGACTCCCAGCGCGTGGTGAAATTAATCGAAGAATTCATTTCGACTCGCCCCGTGTATCTCGCATCCCTCAGCGACAAATTTTACGCCGCGTCAAAATTGGTCAAAACTTATTGCATCGTGCCAGAGAATAATTTGTATCGGTTATATAAAAGAGGCGATACAACCTCGCCATGCCTGAGCCTCGACTCGATCACTGATTAGACTTGATCCACAATGAGAAACTTCCGCCATACAGCAAATCCCGAAGGGATGGAAGGATTCTAGAATCAACGCCAATCCATCAACCAATCCCGAAGGGATGACATAACGATCTCCCATATCACCCCTTCGGGGTTTGATAATCGTTCGATCAATCTCTATAATCTTGTCCCTCCTTCGGAGTTCTCTCCCCATTAATTGCAAATAGCATCACCAATAGGTCTTTTGCCAAGTCGCTTGACAAAACCGAGTCGTTGGAACGCGAATACTTTGAACATTTCGCGTAATTCGCTTGTTCGCGCTATTCGCGTTAAAACCTTCCTAACTTTTCAAAAGCCAAGGCATCACCAATCCCAACACCTGATTTCCAAGCCGTTGCCCTCGACAGCCAACGCGGCGTCGTAGTTTGATTCGACATCCAACGAATGTAACGACCAACGCGCGGATTCGTTTGCGTCGGGTCTCGTTGCGCGGAGGATGGCTGGCTCGTCAAGCGACACATCGAACGAATCCAACGGCAGGGATAAGCCGAGTCCCTGCGCTTTGATGTATGCCTCTTTCCGCGTCCAACAATGGAAGAAGCCGAGCGTCCGCTGTTCGAGCGGGAGAGCCATTAACTCGGAAACTTCACGCGGCGAGAAATTTCGGCGGGCAAGGTTTTCCAACTCGATGTCTGCGCGGATTTGTTCAACGTCAACGCCGATCTTTCGTCCGCGCGTGACGGCGATCAATGCGAAGTCGCTTGAGTGGGAGAGATTGAATTCGATATCTTTTGTAGTAACGACTTCAGTCGTTAATTTAGCAAAACGACTAACCCCACAGGGGCGCTTCGCGGAGTCGTTACTACGGTTTAGAGATGGTTTTCCATATTCGTTTGTCGAAAATTTCAATTCGCTCGGTTCGCATTGCAGGTAACGCGCGAGAATATCACGCAGGCTGGCATGGGCAACGATGTAGCGGTCGCGGTCTGCGTCAAAATGAAAACGCGCGGCGCGTTGACGTTCCTCTGCTGAGAGAGTGGCTTCACTCGGCGTCGTCGAACTCAGGTGAACGCGCCAGACGTCCACGCGATCTGTTGTGAGATCGAGATTTTCCGGTGGACGAAGCCAACTTGTTTGATTCATTCCCGCCATGCCTTGATGATTCCCGTGCCGAACAGAATCTTCTGCGGGAAGATTCCTCCTTCAACGACGACTCGGAATCCATGCGACTCCAGCAAACGAACCAAGTCGCGGTGACTGCGCGAGTCGTCCACGAACTCGTGATATTCCATCACGATGTAGCGGATTCGTTCCAGCGTTTCGCGCGAACAGTTGGCGAGAATTCCATATTCCGCACCTTCGACGTCCATCTTCAAACAGTCAACCTGTTCGATGTTGTTCTCTGAAAGAATGTCTGCGAGAGTCACGGCGCGGACTCTTTCACGCGGGCTGTTCGCATCCTGCAACAACGATCCCAACGCGCCGTTATCGCCCGGCAGGAAAAATTCCATCTCGCCGCGCTTGTCTGACACGGCAGTGTGATGTACGTGAAGATTGGCAACGTTATTCAGGGCTTTGTTTTCAGCGAGCAAATCAAAGTTACTGCGCGAGGCTTCATAAGCGTAGACGTTCCCCGGCGCGGCGAGTTGCGCGGCGCGGACTGCGAATCCGCCGATGTGCGCGCCGATGTCCAAAATCACGTCCCCCGCGCGGATGGGGAATCTTGGGTCGTCGTAAATTTTCGCTTTCCAGATTTCCCAAACCACGAGGATGTCGGACGTGTTTACGCGTGTTTGGAACCGAGTCTTGGAATCCGCTTGAACCAGCGTCACAGGTTTTCCCTGATGCCGCAGGTAAAACAACGGGAAGACCAGTTTATTGAACCAGAGGAAGAAGCGTTGATTCTTTAGCCGCATTGTTGGTTATTGAACATACTCTACGCCATGTCATTCTGAGCCCCAAAGGGGCGAAGAATCTCTACCACAGTGCAAGAGACCCTTCGCTATCGCTCACATCGTCCCGATGTCCTTCGGGAGGGTGACATGTATAAAGTGTCCTATAGAAGTTTCCCTTCCATAAATTTCAACACTGATTCGCTCGCAGTTGTGATGAAGAAATGATCTCCCGCGAAAAATTGCGATTCAAAAGAAGTTTTCGTGTGCATTGACCAGCCTGCGAGTCTCTCGCGGCTGACGCGGGAGTCATCAGTCCCGCCGAGGGCAATGAGGGGACAATTCAGCGGCGCGGCGGGTTGATATTGGTAGGTTTCGAGCATCTCGAAGTCGGCGCGGATGGTCGGGAGCGAGAGTCCTATCAATTCATTGTTCTGCAAAATTTCGGGAGGGATGCCGTTGAGTTTTTTTAATTCGTTCACAAATTCCGCGTCGGGGAGTTGATGAATTGACGGATGCGGATTCGGAAGTTGCGGCGCGGCGCACGCGGAGACGAAAAGGATGTTCGGTTGCGCGAGTCCTTTTCGGCGAAGGGTTCGCGCAAGTTCGAACGCGATCAAGCCCCCCATGCTGTGACCGAAGAACGCGAACGGTTTATCCAACAGCGGAGGGATCGCTTGCGCAAGATTCTCGACGAGGGCGAGCAGGTCGGTGAGCGGAGGCTGGGGACTGCGCGAACCGCGTCCTGGATAGTGAACAGCCTGCCCTTCGAAAGAAGCGGCGAGTCCATTGCACATCTTTGCGAACGCGGCGGGTCCGCCTCCCGCGTATGGGAAAAAGAAGACGCGCATCGTCGCATCTGGTCTTGGCGCTGGACGGGCAAACCATGGTTCCACCGATTTAGATCTCTGGTCGTTGAATCAGATCGCGCGCGATGAAGGCGTTGATGTATGTGGACAGCAGTTGCCCATCCACGGGCGCGCATTCGATGCCCGTGTCGGCGAGTTTCGCGAGCGTGTTGGCGAGATCAATGCGCGGCATGAAAATTTGTTTTTCCTCCACCTCTTCGATGAGCGGAAGATACGGTTCCCATCCGCCGTTTTCCATGAAGGCGACTTTTTTGAACAGGTCGGCGCGCCACTCCTCGAACGAGACGCGCTGAGTGTGGAAGCCTTCGGTCGTGAGCCATTCGAGCAGATGATCGAGGTGAAGCGGCGAAGGGTTTTCCAAATGATAAATTTGATTCCAGTTGTCGGGGTCTTTTGAAATTTGGACGATCGCCGCGCTGACGAAATCCACCGGCACGATGTTGGCGACCACATCCAGATCGGGCGCGGCGCCCAAAAGCAAACACGCGCGAGTCATGCTGGAGATCATGTTGTCGGTGTTCCATGCGCCCGTGAGGCTGTGACCCGATACCAAGCCCGGACGATAGATGGCGTACGGGATGCCGCGCGCGCCAGCCTGCATCAACAATTTTTCCGCGACCCATTTGCTTTGAGCATATCCGCCGAACGGCGCGCCTGTTTCATCTATATTGTCGTTTTCGCGGAACACGCGCCCATCGTCGTGATCGCCATTGTGCAAAATGGACAACGTGGACACGTGATGCACGGGCTTCAACTTCGCGCGACTCGCCAATCGTAAAATTTCCTGAGTCCCCAACACATTCGCCGACTTGTGCGCGGCGTATGGATACACAAAATTCACCATCGCGCCGTTGTGATAAACCCAGTCAATTTGATTCGCAAGTTCATCGAACGCTTCATCGCTCAACCCGAATTGCGGCGAACCAAGATCGCCCAACACAGGCTGGATGCGAGGCGCAAACGCTTCATCCCACAACTGATACGAATCGAGATTGCGTTTCAAACGCTTCAAGCCTTGTTCAACGTTATCGGCGCGAAGCAAACAATACACATCCGCCGATGTTTGCTCCAACAAGTCATGCAACAAGAACGCGCCGACAAATCCCGTCGCGCCCGTCAAGAAAACCTTTTTCGGTTCGGCATGATCATACGCGAGACCGCCCGCGCGAATGTCCGCGTCCAACACAGCTTCGGCTTTCAATTGTTCCAAGCTCAACTGGTTCATACGGATGATGTTGCTTCCGCCCGCGTAGCCTGTTTTCACTCCGCTTTTTGCATTGCCGATCACTTCGGCAAGATTCGCAACGGTCGGCTGTTCGAACAACGCGCGCAACGGCAACTGCGATGTCTCGAGCGAATATTTTTCGCGCAACAAAAATACCAGCCGCGTCCCCAACAGCGAATGCCCGCCGAGTTCAAAAAAATTATCGTTCACGCCAACCTGCTCGGCGTTCAACCCCAACACTTGCGCGCACACTTCGGCGAGTTCCGCTTCCAACGGCGTGCGCGGCGCGATGTATTGCGCGCGCAGATCAGCCCGCGATTGAGTCGGCGCGGGCAACGCGTTGCGATCCACTTTTCCATTCGGCGTGAGCGGCAACGATTCAAGATTCACAAACACGGATGGAATCATGTACTCTGGAAGTTTCGCGCGCAAATGATCTCTGAGATGGACGTGCTCCGCTTCTCTCTCAGGGACAGCTGGCACTACGTAGGCGACCAGACTCGCCTCCGCCGACCTCTCCCTCCACGCGACGACCACCGCCTGCTTCACCGACGGATGACTCGCCAGCGCAACTTCAATTTCGCCGGTCTCGATGCGATAGCCGCGCACCTTCACTTGCTGGTCGCTTCGACCGAAGAATTCGATGTTTCCATCCGCGAGGTAACGCGCGAGATCGCCGGTTTTGTATAAGCGTGTTCTCTCGGATTTCTCCCTCACCCTAGCCCTCTCCCGCTGGGAGAGGGGACTGATGTGAGCGATGAATCTCTCCGCCGTCAACTCGGGGCGATTCAAATAGCCGCGACTGATGCCGTCGCCGCCGATGTACAGATCGCCGGTCACGCCGACGGGGACAGGTTGAAGCGTTGAATCCAAAATGTACATCTGCGTGTTGGCAATCGGTCTGCCGATGGGAACGGTGTTCGAGATGCCCGCTTGAATCGAATCCACTTTATAAATCGCTGACCAGATCGTCGTCTCGGTGGGACCATACACATTCCACAACCCCGCGCCGCGCGCGAGGAGTTTTTCGGCGAGGTCGTTCGTCAACGCTTCGCCGCCGCAGAGGATTTTCAGATCGGGCTTGCCAGTCCAGCCTGCTTCGAGCAATAATCTCCAACTTGCGGGCGTGGCTTGCATGAATGTGATGCGCGAATCTTCCAGCGACTGCGCCAACAACGCGCCGTCCGCAACCACTTCGGAATTTGCGATCACCACTTTCGCGCCGACGGTAAGCGGCAACAACAATTCGAGCACGGCAATGTCAAACGAAAGCGTCGTCACTGCGAGCAATGAATCGTCTGCGTCCATTTCCAAATCCTTTTGCATCGAACACAAAAAGTTGACTACCGCTTGATGGTGAATCTGCACGCCCTTCGGCTTGCCCGTCGAGCCAGAGGTGTAAATAACGTAAGCCAGATCGTCGGGCTTGGCTTTCGATTTTTTACCGCGTTTGGTCTTCACTTCTTCGAGCGCGTCGAGGCAAATGATTTGCGCGTCCGTTTTTGGCATTTCAGGCAGAAGAGATTTCAACGTCAAAACGGTTGAAGCGTTTGAATCCTCTAGCATGAACGCGAGACGTTCCGACGGGAAGGATGGATCAAGCGGCAGGTACGCGCCTCCCGCCTTCAACACGCCAAGCAGACCGACGAGCATTTCCACGGAGCGATTCACGAACAAGCCAACGAGAGTCCCCGGCTTGACGCCTTGCCCAATCAAAATTTTTGCCACTTCGTCCGCGCGTTTGTTTAGTTCTTTGTATGAAACGTCCCGAAGGTTTTCTTCAAACCCCTGAGTTGCGCCGTCCGCACCTTCGGGACGGTGATTGAACTGAACAGCAATTGCATCAGGCGTCTTCTTTGCTTGCGCTTCGATCAATTCATGGATGCAAGCCTCGCGCGGATAATCGGTTTGCGTTTGATTCCATTCAACCAAAATTTGCTGTGTTTCCGATTCATCTAACAACGAGTAGTTTGAAACGGGCTGAGACGGGTCGGCAACGATCTCGCGCAACAACGAATGGAAATGCTTCAACATCTGCTGAATGGTTTCCGCGTCGAACAAGTCCACGTTGTATTGAAGCGCGGCGGCGAGACCATTTCCCAACTCGGACATCATCATGGTCATGTCAAACTGCGCGGGTTCGCCGCCCAGCGCGATGGATTCCAATTCGAGCCCGCTCGTTTCCATGCGCGCTCCGTCCAACCCGAGCGCGAACGGGCTGAGCATCTGCACGTCCGCTTCGTGCGCTTTTTGCAGGATGAACATGGTCTCGAACAGCGGCGGGCGCGACGAATCGCGCTGGATGCCGAGTCGCTTCGCCAACAGCGCGGGCGGATACTCTTGATGCTCGAACGCGCCGAGCGCGGTCCGTTTGACGCGCTGGATGATTTCATTGAACGATGGATTGTTGGAAAAGTCCGCGCGTAACGCGATGGGATTGATGAAGTAGCCGACAAGATTCGACAACTCGGCGTGGCTTCGTCCCGCCGTCACTGAACCAACTAAAAACTCCTCTTGATTCGAATAGCGGTGCAACAACGTTTGGAACGCGGCGAGCAGGGTCATGAACATCGTCGCGCCGTTTTCCTGTGCGAGCGATCTCAACTTCTCGTACAACTCGGCATCCATGAAGAGATGCTCCGAATCGCCGCGATAGGTCTGCATCGGCGCGCGCGGACGGTCAGTGGGCAGGTTCAACGCGGGGAGTTGATTCCCCAACGTGTCGCGCCAATATTCCCAATGCTTCTCGCCGCGTCCGCTTTCGAGCATGGTCGCTTCCCAAGTCACGTAATCGGAGTAACGCGCGGAAAGTGAAGGTAATTCAATTTGTGTATTGCCGTTGTTTGATTCGTACAACATCAACAACTCACGCGCCAAGATCGTCATTGACCAGAAATCTGTGACGATGTGATCCATTGCCAGCAGGAGGATGTGCGACGAATCCCGCGTACGGTGGAGATCGGCTCGGATGACTGGACCAGCCTCAAGGTCGAATGAAGCGCGCGCGTCTTGCGCGAGTCGCTCGCGCAGTGCGTCATCCTCCAGCGCGGATGAATCCACAATGCGGAAAATCCCATCCATCGAATCATGCGCGCGTTGAAGCGGCTCGCCGTTCGCAACATGGAACGTGCTTCGCAACGATTCATGCCGCGCGACAAGTTGCTCGAATGCGAGTTGCAACGCGCGAGCATCGAGATCGCCGCGAATGCGGATCGCGCCCGCGACGTTGAATGAAAGTTCGCCGGGCATGAGTTGATGCAAAAACCACAACGCCTGTTGCCCCACCGAAAGCGGACTCTCGCGCGACGGATTTTGCGCGATGACGAACGGCGCGTCATCCGCCGTTCGAGTTGACTCCAAACTTGCGAGCGCCTCCGCCGCGAGGCTTGCGATCGTGGGACCCTGCAACAGACTCGCCACCGAAATTTGCGCGCCGAGTTTCGACTCGAGCGAGTTCTTTAATTCCATTGCCATCAACGAATCAAGTCCCAATGTATCCAGCGGTTGATTCAAAGTCAAGCGCGAGGCTTCCATGCCCAACACGCGCGCGGCTTGCTGTTGGAGGAAGTCTTCAATAGTTTTTTGTCGTTGAGCTGGTTCAGTGGCTATTAATTTTGCATGACTTAATTCAGGTATGTCGCTCTGAGGGAGCGTTCGCCGCGACCGAAGAGTCTCTCTCGGCTTTGGCAGAGACCCTTCGCTATCGCTCAGGGTGACATCTACAGGTTTTGACTTTCCATTCGAGCGCGGCGACGGTAACTTGTTTCCTTGTGTACGTGTTTCCTTGTCTACCTGTCTACTTGTTTCCCTGTTTACTTCGAGCCAATACCTCTGCCGGTCAAACGGATAATTCGGCAACATTACTTTATTGCGCGTGTATCCTGAATCGAATCCTTTCCAATCAACATCAACACCTTGAACATAAAGTTTTCCGAGGCTATCGAGGATCGTTTGCCATTCGTCTTGATTCTGTCTCAGCGACGGCAACCACGCGGACTTTGATTCGGGCAAGCATCGCTTTCCCATTCCCGACAACACCGGGCTTGGACCGATCTCGATGAACGCGTCAATCCCTAAACCCGCAAGCGATCCCATCCCTGCGGAGAATTTCACTTCCGAGCGGATGTGGTTGCGCCAGTATTTTGCAGTGAGGGGTTGGGTGAGGGCTTCGCCAGTGAGGTTTGAGAGAAAGAGAATTAGAGGATTAGAGAATTGGATTCGGTTTGCGAAAGATTCGAATTCATCGAGGATCGAATCCATCAATGGGGAGTGGAAGGCGTGCGACACGACGAGGAGTTTGGACGAGATGCCAAGTTTGGTCAGGTCATCCACAACAGTTTGCACAGCGGATTTTTCACCGGAGATGACGGTGTTGTCGGGTCCGTTCGAGGCGGCGATGGAGACTTGATGCGCAAACGGTTTCAACACATCGGCGATTTTTGTGACATCGGCGAAGACCGCGACCATCGTCCCATTTTGGGGAAGCGAGCCCATCAGGCGCGCGCGTTCGGCGATGAGACGTAGTCCATCTTCGAGCGTGAACACGCCCGCGATGCACGCGGCGACGTATTCGCCGACGCTGTGTCCCACCACGGCGTGAGGTGTGATTCCCCACGAGAGCCACAGTTTCGCCAACGCATATTCGAAAGCGAACAACGCGGGCTGGGTGTATTGCGTTTGATGGATGGTCGAATCGTTTTTGTCGGCAAAAATAATTTCGAGCAATGAACGACCGAGGATCGGATCAAGAATCGTTGCGCATTCATCCAACGCGGCGCGGAAGGTTGGCTGGGATTCGTAGAGTCCCTTGCCCATGCCCGCGTATTGCGATCCCTGCCCTGTGAAGAGGAAGGCGATCATTGGTTGCGCGGTTGGTTTGGCTTGACCTGACACGACCAAAGATGAATCGGAATTGTTGAGAAAATCTTCCAGTTCTTTGAGTAGTTCTTCATTCGAGGAGGCTTGAATTGCGAGACGATTCTCGAAGTGGGCGCGGGTGGTGTTGGAGGTGAACGCAATATCTTGTACTTCGTATTGCGTATTGCGTATTGAGTCGTTGAGAGATTGTGTAAGTTGCTCAAGAGAGTGTTGTGTTTTGGCAGAAAGAGTCAGCAAATGGCGTGGACGTTCGATACCAACCAGAGAGCCGTTAGCATTGGAAAGAGACCCTTCGTGGCGCGGAGCGCCACTCAGGGTGACATCAACCAACGGAGCATCGGACAAAACAATATGCGCGTTCGTGCCGCCGAAGCCGAAGGAGCTGACGCCTGCGAAGCGCGGGATGTCACGTCGCTTCCACGGGCGGAGGTACGTTCCAATTTCGATGCGCGAACCTTCGAGAGAGAGATACGGGTTGATTTCTTTTAAATGCAAATGCGGCGGAATGGATTCATTTTGCATCGCAAGGACAACTTTGATGAGCCCCGCGATTCCCGCCGCCGATTCGAGATGACCAATGTTCGTCTTCACCGAGCCGACGATCACGCGTTGATTCGAGTCGTCGTTCAATACCGCGTTCAGCGACGCCATCTCGATTGGGTCGCCGAGCGGAGTCCCTGTGCCGTGCGCTTCGACATAACCGATTTGATTCGGGGAGACACCCGCTTGATTCAACGCGGTGCGAATCACATCTTGTTGGGCGAGTCCGTTCGGGGCGGTGAGACCGTTGCTTCTTCCATCCTGGTTAACTGCCGAGCCGCGAACTAACGCAAGGATGTTATCTCCGTCGCGCATCGCGTCAGACAAGCGCTTCAACACGACAACGCCGCAACCTTCGCCGCGCACATAACCATCCGCGCTGGCGTCGAATGTTTTGCAATGACCATCAGGCGCGAGCATCCGCGCTTGCGAGAAGGTGATGGTCAATTCGGGTGTGAGGATTAAGTTCACGCCTCCCGCCAATGCGAGATCTGATTCGCCGCTTCGAAGACTCTGACATGCGAGATGGACGGACACCAACGACGATGAACATGCCGTGTCCACTGCCATGCTCGGTCCGCGCAGGTCGAAGACATACGACAAACGATTCGCGGCGATGCTGTGCGCGTTGCCTGTGCCTGCGTAGGCGTCTATCATTTCATGATTATCGAATTGCAAGCGCGAGTAATCGTAACTGCTGATGCCGACGAACACGCCTGTGCGCGTCCCTGCGAGGGAAGGCGGAGGAATAAAAGCGTTTTCGAGAGCTTCCCAACTGACCTCAAGCAAGAGACGTTGTTGCGGGTCCATGCGCGCGGCTTCACGAGGAGAAATCCCAAAGAAGGCGGGGTCGAACAAGTCCACGTTGTCGAGGAACGCGCCGAAACGTGTCATCACTTTTCCCCGTTCGGGAGTCTCGGAATGGAAAGCGTCCACATCCCAGCGGTCGGACGGCACCTCGGTGATCGTATCCACGCCGTTGCGGAGGAGTTCCCAAAACGCTTGCGGACTGTTGGCTTGCGGGAAGCGGCAACTTAATCCGATGATTGCAATCGGTTCGTTGATGTTGTTGAATGTTGGTTGGGGAGTCTGGATTGATTTTTTTTCTGGCTTTGAATCGTCGGCGAGAAAATTCGCCAACGATTCAATCGTCGGGTAATCCCATGCCAGTGTGGGAGCAAGTTTGCGGTTAAGGAAAACTTCAAGATCGCCGGTGAGACTGACGGCTTGCACGGAGCCAAGTCCGTAATAGGTGAACGGCTGGCGCGGGTCAATCGCGGAGGCGTCCATTTCGAGCATGGAGGCGATGCGGGTGAGGAGGAAGGATTGGATGGATTGAGATGAGGGCGTTGGTTGAGAGGTTTGACTCTCCCTCATCCCCAGCCCTTCTCCCGCGGGGAGAAGGGAGCCAGAGTCCCCCTCTCCCTTTGGGAGAGGGGTTAGGGGTGAGGGTGCATTCCTCCTCCACTCACCCACCACATCCAGCTCACTTTCGAGAAACGCAGTCTTCGTTGCGCGGCGTTGGATTTTTCCACTGGAGGTTTTGGGGATGCTCATCGGCTTGACGAGAACGATGGCAAAGACTTGCAGATCGTGTTTCTCTGCAACGGCTTGACGGATCGCGGAGGCGACTTCGTTCACATCCGCCTGGCGACCTGCGCGAGTCACCTCTTGCACGATGACGAGTTGCTCTTTTCCATTTTCGTTCACTGAAAACGCCGCGCCAGAACTCGATTGCAGCGCGGAGTGACTCGCCTCGACAGTCAACTCAATATCTTGCGGATAATGATTGCTTCCATGAATGATGATGAGGTCTTTCAAACGACCGGTGATGAAGAGTTCGCCGTTTTGCAGAAAACCGAGATCGCCCGACCGCATGAATGGACCTTCATTCGTATCGGCAATGAACGCGCCAAAGGTTCTTTGCGTTTCTTCGGCGAGTCCCCAATATCCCCGCGCCACGCTGGGCCCGGCAACCCAAATCTCGCCCACTTCGTTTTCACCACATTGATTCAACGTGGACGGATTGACGATGATGATTTTTTGGTCAACGATGGATTTGCCACAGTTGACCATCGTCAACGCGTTGGCATCCTCGCGCGAGACTTCAACCACGGCATCGCGCTCGAGGGCTTTGCGATCGATCGTCAGCGTGCGAGGTTCGGCGGGACCGTCGCCTCCCGAAACGATGAGAGAACTTTCCGCCATGCCGAAGCAGGGGTAGAAAGATGTCGAACGAAAGCCGACCAACTCGAAGGTCCGCGAGAAGCGTTCGAGAGTCTCAGGGCGGATCGGTTCGGCTCCGCAGAAGGCAAGTTTCCACGCGCTTAAATCCAACGTCTCAAGTTGTTCGGGCGTGATCTTGTCCACGCACAGGTCATACGCAAAGTTCGGCGCGCCGCTCGTGGTCACTTTGTATTTGCTGATCGCCTCGAGCCAGCGAAACGGCTTTTGCAGGAACGACACAGGCGACATCAACGTGGATACGCATCGAATGTACAACGGCTCGAGAATGCCGCCGATGAGACCCATGTCGTGATAACTCGGGAGCCAGAACGCGCCCGAATCATTTCCGTCAATTTGAAAGCCGCGCTGGATGGCTTTGAGGTTGTGCATCAGGTTGCCATGCGTGAGCATGACTCCCTTCGGCTGACTCGTGGAGCCAGACGTATATTGGAGGAAGGCAAGCGTGTCCGCGTTGATGTTCGGGTCGCGCCATTCCGCTTCCGACCCCGGGGCAACCTGCTCTGTGTTTAACCAGCTTAATGCCTGCAGTTCGGGCGACTGCTCGAAGCGTTGTTCGATGTTGTGCAAGATGGAGGAGGTAGTGAGCGCGAACTTCGCCTGCGAGTCCGCGACGATGGCTTGGATGCGCGGGACGGGACGATTCAAACGCGGAGGGTAGGCTGGCACCGCCACCGCGCCGGCATACAAACACCCGAAGAACGCGGCGATGTAATCGAGCCCCGCAGGATAGAGCAACAACACGCGTTCGCCGCGCGCGCCGTGAGCCTCGAGCCACGCGCCAATACCGCGCGCGCGGCGGTCGAGTTCGCCATACGTGAGCGAGTCGCCTTCCGTCCCGTCATCCTGTAAATAACGATAGGAAAGAAAATCGGGTTGCAGGTCTGCCCGCAATCGCAGAAGATCGAGAAGCGTACCGGGTATGGGGTGATTCTGAAATAGCGATTGCATCGAATGAGACCTATGCGTCCGAGTTATATCATAAAAGCCCGGAGCGCCGTTCCGCCAAAAGTTTGCTTGACATGCCACTTTCGCAACCGTATAATCTTTTCAACATCAGGGACGAGGGCGGACATTGGAAGCATTGGTTATTTCTGGAACTGATTGTCTGTTGGATCGACCTCTATCAACAAGGAAAAGGAACAGACCCGTGGCACAATCTGGCAAATTCAAGTTGACGCTTGTCAACACACAGAGCAGCGCTCCCCCAAAAGAATTCGAATTGACCAAATCTGAGCTTGTGGTGGGCAGAGATGAAGGCGTGGATATTATCATCGCCACGCCGGCCGTGTCGCGCCGCCATGCGCGCTTCATGATGCAAGGCGGCGAGTACATCATCGAAGACCTCGGCAGTTCCAACGGCACCTTCGTCAACGGCGACCGGTTGATCGGGCGGCAGACGCTCAACCACCGCGACGAGATCCGCTTAGGGCAGGCGATCACGCTCCTGTATACCACCCCCACCGAAGCAGACGAACCGAATGCGACGGTGGTGGGCGCAAAAAAACCGACACCGGTCGTCGTTTCGCATGTGGCGCAAACTACCATCGGCGATGAACCGATCATCCCCACAGCGGCAGGTCCGCGGAAACTGATCGTCACAGTGGCGGGGGAACCGCCGAAATCGTACAACCTCACCCGTTCGGCGCTCAGCATCGGCAGGCTCGACGAGAACGATATCGTCATCCCCTCGCCGATCGTCTCCGGTAAACACGCCCGTCTCGAAGCCGCAAGCGGAGGCGGGTACATGCTCGTTGTGCTGGCAGAGGCGCGGAACCCGGTGCTTTGCGAAGGCAGATCTATCGAAGGGTCGCGCATGTTGCGCCATGGCGATGTGTTGCGCATCGGCGGGCAGGATCCCGGCGTGATGGTTACGCTGACCTATGAAGCGCCCTCCGAAGCGGGGCAAGGCGCGCGAGATATCGTCTTCGGCGAAAAGACGCTCATCACAATCGGGCGCGACCCGAGCAACGACGTGGCGCTTGCCTCGCCGAATGTCTCGCGCTTCCATGCGCAGATCCAGCGCGTGGGTCAACGCTATCGCGTGGAGGATTTACGCAGTTCCAACGGCGTATTCGTCAACGGCGAACGCGTCGAGGGGTCGTTCTGGCTCAAACCCGACGATTCGATCCGCATCGGTCAGTATCACTTCGTGATGGGCAAAGACCAGCTCGCCCAGTTCGACGAGAGTAACGGCTTGAAAGTGGAAGTTCTCGGCTTGAACAAATGGGTGCGCAAAGACCTGAACATCCTGCAAAATATATCGGTGGTCTTCAAGCCGCGCGAATTCATTGTGGTGGTCGGGCAAAGCGGCGGCGGAAAATCCACCTTTGTAGACGCGGTCGCCGGCTACCGCCCCGCCACCTCCCCGTCGAAAGTGCTCGTCAACGACGTGGACATCTACACCCACTTCGACGCCATCCGCAACGAGATCGGCTTCGTCCCGCAAAAAGACATCATCCACATGGAGTTGACGGTCTATCAGGCATTGGACTATGCCGCGCAATTGCGTATGCCGGCCGATACGTCCGCCGAAGAACGCGAAAAGCGCGTGATGGAAGTGCTTGCCGATCTCGATCTCACCCATCGCAAGGATGTGCAGATCAGCGGCTTGAGCGGCGGACAACAAAAACGCGTCTCCATCGGCGTCGAGTTGCTGACCAAACCCGGCCTGTTCTTCCTCGACGAGCCCACCTCCGGTCTCGACCCCGGCACCGAGACCGCGCTCATGCAACTCATGCGCCGCCTCGCCGACCAGGGGCGCACGATCATCCTCATCACGCACGCCACCAAGAACGTGATGCTCGCGGACAAAGTGATCTTCCTCGCGCGCGGAGGTTTCCTCGCGTGGTTCGGTCCCCCGGATGAAGCGCTGGCATACTTCGACAAATATCGCTCCGAACGCGACCGCCGCGCCGGCAAGATCGAGTTCGACGAGATCTACGCCATCCTCGACGACCAAAGCAAAGGCAAAGCGCCGGAATGGGCGCAGAGATACCGCGAAAGCAAGGCATATCAAGAGTATGTCGTCAAGCCGCTGGCCGGGAAACTCTCGCCCGAAGGCTCGCCGACGATTCAACAAACCCCGCAAAAGCCCCAGCCAAAAGCGGGCGCCTCGGCAAAGAAAGTTTCCTCGCTTAAGCAATTCTTCGTGCTTTCCGCGCGCAACATCAAGATTCTCACGCGCGATAAATTCGCCCTGGGTCTCATGCTCGCCACCGCGCCGCTCGTGAGCCTGCTCGACGTGGTGCTCGCCAGCGTGATGGGACGCAACCCCTTCGCCTTTGCGGATGGGGACATCGCCCGCGTCATGATCACCCTCTTCCTCATGACGATCTACGGCGTGATGGTGGGAGGCATCTCGCAAATGCGCGAGATCGTCAAAGAGCAGGATATCTACAAACGCGAGCGACTCGTCAACTTGAAGATTCTCCCTTACGTGATGTCGAAGATCTGGGTAGCCGCGTTGCTCGCTTTCTATCAGGCGGCGGCGTACACCATTGTCCATTACCTTGCCTTCGAAATGCCCGGCGGCGCGTTGGAATTCGCGCAAATCTACATCACGATGACGCTCGCCACCCTCGCCGGCATGATGCTGGGGCTCTTCGCCTCCGCGCTCGCGCCGAACGCCAGTTCCGCGCCGCTTATGGTCATCATCCTCATGCTCCCGCAGATCGTGCTGGGCGGCGCGCTCATCCCCGTGCCGGAGTTTATCAGCGCGCCCACCTCCACGCGCTGGGCGTTCGAAGCGCTCATGAGCATCACCGGCCCCGGTTCGGATGTGGCGGCAGACCTGTGCTGGAAACTCGACCCCGCCGCGCAAAACGCGTTAACCCTCGAAGATAAACTCAAACCCATCGGCGACCAACCGCAGGGCTGCCGGTGCATGGGCGTGAACATGCTCCACGAGGAATCCTGCAACCACCCGGGCTTGGGCAGGTTCCGCATCCCCGCCATCGATGAGCCGTTACCGGTCGAACCTGCGCCCCTCCCGCCGGAACCCGAGCAACCCGTCCAGCCTGAGAATCAATCCGACAATATCGCCATGGCGGAATTCTTCGCCAAACTGCAAGAGTATGAGATCAAAGTGGAGGCGTATAAACTCCAGGTGGAACAATATCAGCGCGATCGCGTTGCCTATGAAACCCGGCGCGCCGAATTGCAAGTGGCGGTCGCGCCGGCCGAAGGCGTGGTGCGAAATTTCTACACCAACTTCCCGTTCATGTATGTGAACAAAGAGGACACAGCCACCTACTACGCCAAGATCGGCAAAACCTGGGTGATCCAAGGCGCCATCTGCCTGATCCTGTTCGTCGCCATTCTCTACCTGCAAAAGCGGAAGGATGTGGTCTAACGCCATGCAAAAGAATCGGACGCCTATCATCGCCGCCCTGCTCGCCGTGTTAACCGCTTCTCTCGCCTGTGGGTCTGGTCCCGCCACCGACGCGGATGCCACCGTGCAGGCGCTCAACACGCAGATCCTCGAAACCGCCACCGCCGCCGCGCTGGCAGATGTGAACGCGAACGCCGCCGCTGAAACCGCGCGCGCGCAAGCCATCAGCCAATCCAAGCCTGCCGAACTCACCGCCACCGCCCAGGCGTTCGCGCCGCGCCTGTCAGAACTAAGCAAGTATGGCGTCGACCCGGCGGAGGGGCATCTAGGGTGGGTCCATCCTCCCGTCACGCTCGACGCGTCCGGTTTCCGTCAGTTCGAATACATCAACTATTTCATCGGCACGGTTGCCACAGATTTCGTCGTTTCGATGGACATCACGTGGGATATTGTCGGCAGTATCGCCGGGTGCGGGTTCGTCCTGCGCTCAGACGGTAACAGCCTGGCGCTCAATCAATACATGGTCATCATGACGCGCGTGGCAAGCGGGCACGTGCTGTTCGTCACCATGTCGAATGGCGAGGTGGTGAACTACCGCGACATCTACGCCCGCTATACCGATAAAAGTTTCAGTTGGGAGAATCTCGCCACCAACCGTCTGACCGTGGTCGGGCGCGGCAATACGTTCTACATCTACACCAACGACACGCTCATCGGCGAAGTGGACCCAACCCAGCCGCCGAAACTGCCCATCCTGCCGCCGGAGCCGGAGAAGCCCGCCGATGCGAACAACGCCCAGGCAATGCAAGCCTACAAACAAAACAAAGCAGACTACGATAATGTGGTGGATGAGATCAACGCGCAATATGCCCAGCGATTGAACGCTTTCAAGACCTCGGATAAAATTTTCGACCGGGGATTCATTGCCATGGTGGCGTTGAGCGAATCGGGACGCAAAACGCAATGTCAGTTCAACAACGGATGGTTGTATTTGATCGACTAAGGCGGGGCATCGTGTCGTTTGCTTGCCGCGCGCCGCGCAAGCGCAAAGTGAACTTTGCGGTACGGGAACCAGCCCTCCATGGGGGATGGAAGCGGGGCGAATCCCATAAATAATTTGTGTTATCATGAACGCTTCCATTGCAGAATTTTTCTATATAGAGGTATCTTTCATTCGGAGAGAACGAAATGGCAAAGTCATCACTGATCGGTAAAACCATTGGCAAACGTTACGTGATCGAGGAGATGCTTGGGCAGGGCGGCATGTCGGCGGTCTATAAAGCCACCGACCCGAACCTGAAGCGCGTGGTCGCCATCAAGGTCATTCACTCGCATCTTTCCGATAACCCGGATTTTGTCAGGCGGTTCGAGGAGGAAGCCTCGTCTGTGGCGCAGTTGCGTCACCCCGGCATCATTCTCGTGCATGATTTCAACAAAGACGAGGAACTCGACCTGTATTATATGGTGCTCGAGTTCGTGCCGGGCGAAACCATCCAGGACCATCTCAAGCGTCTTAACGACCAGGGGAGAAAATTGTCCGTTTCCAAAGCGATGGAATACATGGCAAGCATCTGCGACGCGGTGGACTACGCCCACCAGCGCGGCATGATCCACCGCGACATCAAGCCTGCCAACCTGATGCTCACCACCTCCGGTCAAGCCATCCTCATGGACTTTGGCATTGCCAAGATCGTCGGCGGCACGCGGCACACCGCCACCGGCGCGGTTGTGGGCACAGCAATGTACATGTCGCCGGAGCAGATCAAAGGCGAACAACCCGACCGCCGCTCGGATATTTATTCGCTCGGCGTGACGTTGTTCGAAATGCTCAGCGGCAAGCCGCCCTTCGACGCCGATTCGGCGATGACGTTGATGATGATGCACATCAACGACCCGGTGCCCAACCCGCAAAAGCTGAACCCGGAGATCCCCGAAGCCTTGGTGGATGTGGTGAATAAGGCGCTCGAGAAAGATCCCGCCAACCGCTACCAAACTGCCGCGCAAATGGCGGCGGCGCTCCGTAATGTGTTGGCGGGTCGCGCCGCGGGACCTGTCCCATCCTCGCGCTCGACGATGGTCGAAGACGCGCCGACCATGGCGAAAAATAAGAAAGCCACATCAGTTGAACCGGTCAGCGCCCCGCGCGGGACGGTGGTCGAAAGCAGTCCGATGCATCAACAAGCGCGCGGCACGATGGTTGAAAGCGCGCCGCAACAGACTCCGTATTCCGCGCCAAGTCAACCCGCGTCAAAACCGAAATCGCGCTCGCTCGTGCCGATCTTCGCCGGCGTGGTCGTTGTGTTTGTCTGTCTTGCGATCGGCGGGTTTTTCCTCTTCAATCAACTCCTCGGCGGAGGTAATGCGACGGAGCCGCCGGTCATCCCGACGAGTACGCAAGCGCCCGCCACCGAAGCGCCGCTGGTCATCGTCGAGTCGCCAACCTTGAGCGTGACCGACACCCCCGCCGCCACCCCAACTGAAGCAATCCCGACGGGACCGTACGTGCGCATCAATTCGATCACGATTAACTCAGACAATTACTATGTTGTGGAATATGAAACGTTTGAATTCACAGAATCATTGCCCGGCATGCACATTCACTTCTTCTTCAACAACGTGCCGGTGGAAAACGCCGGTTCGCCGGGTTCAGGTCCGTGGAAACTCTGGGGGGGTCCGCGACCGTTCGTCTTCTATCGCGTCTCCGATAAGCCCGCCGCCGCAACGCAGTTGTGCGCCCGCGTGGCAAACAGCAACCATTCGCTGAACGGATTCGAAAGCGGCAACTGTGTGGACCTGCCGCCAAGCCCGTAAACAGTGTTGAATGCAAAACGGCGATCATCAGATCGCCGTTTTATTGTTTAGTTATCAGGAGACCCCGAAGGGGTGTTTGAAGGGACAAACAAATTTTATCGGTAATAAGTCAAAACCAATGCTGGACGCTGATAAACGCAGATTTTTCTTCTTTGAATCAGTCCATCTGCGCCTCAAAGTTATATCCGATAAAGTCTACTGCATGTCATCCCTTCGGGAGTGGCAAGCGCGTAAGGCGAGTTATTGACTCACCTACGCAGTTTCAGTACCGCAACTTTCAAGTTGCGCTCGCCACGCCAGGCGTAAGATAAATCTTGCGGTACTGCGTAAGGTGAGTTATTTAATCGCCCGCTTCGTGATCGAGTCGAATAGAAAATCGATCAAATAGTGATTCACCTCATCGGCCGCGTCGAGATGCGCCCAATGCGTGGACTCGGGGAAGAGGATCAAATTCCTGTCGTCGCAATAATCCATGCTCGGGCGCGCGAGGCGATGGCTGAGCGCGAAGTCCTTCATCCCCCACATCATCAACGTGCGGACTTTGACCTGCATATCCGCAGGCATCTTCGGCGGGAATTGAAATGCGGCGCGATACCAATTCAGCATGGAGGTCAACGCGTTGGGCTGCGACCATGCCTCTTTATATTTTTCGAGGTCCGCATCGGTGAATGTGTTTTTCACGGATGAACTGCGCAGACCGCGAGCCATCTCGCGGAAAGCGTTCGCGGACAATATTTTTTCCGCAAGCCATGGCAGTTGAAAGAAGAGCCAATACCACGAGCGACGGATTTGATCGGGGTCGCGCCGCGCAAACCTGCGATACACGGCCGGGTGCGGCGAGTTGAGCACGGCAAGCTTGTGCAACTTTTCGGGATACGTCATGGCAAGCATCCACGCGACGCCCCCGCCCCAGTCATGCCCCACGAGGTTGACTTTGTCGTAGTCCAACACTTTGATCAAGCCGAGCGCATCGTCCACAAGCGTAAAAACGCTGTAGTCTTTCTTATTTTTCGGCTTGTCGCTCAGGTTGTAGCCGCGCTGGTCAGGGATAATCACCCGGCACCCCGCGTTCACCAATGCGGGAATTTGTTTCCTCCACCCATACCAAAACTCAGGAAAGCCGTGTAAAAGGACGACAGGAGTTCCGCTTTTCGGTCCAGCCTGGACGACGTGCAAGCGAATTCCGTTCGTTGGGAGATAACTATGTTCAAGTTCCATTGGGGTTTCGTCTCAATCTTTGGACGGTGATTCGCGCGAAAAATGCGGATGTATTTTTAATCAGCATTCTCAGCGTTTTTTCAGCGTCCCGACTTTTCTACAGCGAGGCGGGCGGGATTGTACCAAAGAATTGCGCGTGAAAGAAAATTCTTAGTGAGAGTTTAGGTCATGCGTAGGTTTCGTAGGGGAGGCATGGAGGAAACGCGCGTTTTCCTCAATACCCTCCCCCAAAATACGCCCGGATCAAATCCGAAATATCCGCGGTGGTACTCTACTGTGCGACGATCATGATTAAGTGGTTCGATCTTGCCATCCTTCACCTGATGAAATCAAAACCATGATACAATCTTACTAGTAAGAAAAGGAGAAAACATGGACAGCGTAGCCACCACTCGTATGTCATCCAAAGGACAAGTTGTGATTCCCGAATCCATTCGCAAGCGGCTCGATCTAAGAGAGGGCGCGCAGTTCCTCGTTGTAGGCGAGGAAGATGTTGTCATTCTAAAAATGGTCGCTCCGCCTGATATGAATGAATTCAATGCTCTTATCAAACAAGCGCGTCAACAAGCAAAAGAAGCGGGGTTGAAACCAAAAGACATTACATCTGCCATTGCTAAAGCAAGAGCCCGTAAATGAGGATCGCTTTGGACAAAGTTGTGATGGACACCAACGTGTTCGTCTCAGCAGTCTTCTTCAGCGGACCTCCCTTTCAAATCCTCAACACATGGCAATCGGGTAAGTTTGAATTAGCCGTTTCGCAGGAAATTCTGGATGAATATCGGCGGGTTGGAGAAGTTTTGGCGGAAGAATACTCCAATATCGGCTTGAAGCCGATGCTCAACTTTGTCATTGACCATGCAAAAGTTTATAAGCCTGCAAAACTCAATGGGCCTGTTTGCGAGGATCCGGACGATGATAAGTTTTTCGCCTGCGCCCTGGCAAGCGAGAGCAAGATCATCATCAGCGGGGATAAGCATTTGTTGAAGGTTTCAGGTTATGAAGGAATTGAAGTGTTGAAACCGCGCGAATTTGTAGACAGATACTTGAGTTGAATTCCCTCAATACCCTCCCCTAAAATACGCCCGGATCAGATCCGAAATATCGGCAGTGGTGTTCTGCCTCGCGACCGCGAAAAAATCATACGCAGTGGCGCGACCACGCCCATAGCGCGAGGCGTAATCGCGCAGGAATGCGAAGAACGCGTCGTCTCCCATGCGATAGTTCAACGCTTCCAAAAAGTTCGCGCCGTTGAGATAACTCGCGTTGACATAGGCGCGGAAGGTCGGCGCTTCGTAGATACTCGCATCCACATAGCCCGATGGACCGAAATAATTTACGCGCCACTGCCACCACCAATCGTACGAGTTGGGATAGATATGCTCATAGAACAGCGCCTCGCTATACACCGACAGCGCCTCATCCAGCCACGGCTCGGTGGCAGAATCATTCCCCACCAACCCATACCACCATTGATGCGCGATCTCATGCACGCCGATCGCCACCAGATTACTGCGCGCCGAACCGTCGTATTCGTTGTAAAACTTCGTCGCTAAAAACACCAAGCCATCGAACTCCTGCCCGTCGTTCAAGTCAGCCTGCACAATGCTAAGACTGCCATACGGATACGGACCGAACAGCGACTCGAACAACCCCACCGCACGCACCGCCGCATTCAGGATGGCAAGCCCCTCCGTTTCGTAACCGGGATAATAATACGCGCGGATCACCGCCGCCCCTGCGGCGGCTTCCACGAACCGGAACTGGTCGCTCGCCGACAGCGCGAACGTCCGCGCGCCGAAGAGGCGATAGCGAGTCCATTCATTGTTCGGCTCTCCCACTCCGCCGGTGGCAAACGAGAGCGCTCCATCCGTTGCGCGGACGTTGACTTCAAAATCTGCCGCATCTTGGACAAGATGTTCGCCGAGATAATAATCGTCATGCAACACCCAGCCGTTGCTATACGGCACGACGAACGGGAGCCAATCCGTCAAATTGACCTGATCCACATCATAGCCATATGGATGATCCTTCACCTTGGCGGGTATCGAAACATGGAAGCGCATGGCTAACGCGATTTGCGTCCCCGGCGCCAGAGGTTGCGGCAAATAGACTATGAGTCGATGACCATTCAAATCATAATTCAAAGCATTGCCGTTGAGCAGTATATTCTCGAGATTAAAACCGCCGTGATGATTCGGCTCGACCGCCATCACCAGTTCGTTGAGCGTCACTCCCGTTTGATTCGTGTATCGGATCGTTTCATCCACCGCGAGTTGATGTCCGTAATAATCGAGCAAGGCAAACAATGTGTATTGAGTCCGCGCTGAGGTTGGGGGCGAGGTTGGCTGTGGCAGGGATGTTGCAGTGAAAGCCAACGTCGGAGGCGGCGTGTTCGTCGGCGGTTCGGGCGTGAAAGACGGCGTCAACGTCACCGGTTGGAAAGGCGTGGGGGTTGGCGACGCGCCCGGGTCCTGGGTAACAACCGCAAGCGTGGGAGGAAGCGCCTGTCCCCTTTGAGGCAGATTGCAGGAGGAGAGAAAAAATAAAAGGAGGAGAAAATTAAATCGAAGTGGAATTTTCATAAAAATATATTACATCCCTGCTTTGGTGGTCGAGTAGGGCGGATGCTTCTCCGCCCGTATCGAGACCACCAGTTAACAAAAGCATATTTGTTACTTGCTGGTTTCGATATTTCCTGCGACGAGCATCGCGGGACTACTCAACCAGCGGAGTTAGTATGTATTTTTAAAATACTTCGCCATCAGGTCAGATAGATCCGCCGAGGTATGCTCGCGCAGGACGCGGAAGAAATCGGCGCCCGTCGCGCGCTTGCCTGCGTATTGAGCGTAATAATCTTTGAGGAACGCGAAGAAAATTTCATCGCCGACGCGCTCGCGCAACTCTTGAAAAAATCGCGCGCCTGTTAAATAGACTTTATCCCAATACGGCCTTTGCCCGCCGCCATCATACACTTGCGTATCCACAAAGCCCGCTTGTTGAAATTCAAAATAACGATAACTCTGCCACGATGCAACCAGATCGGGGTAGAGCGCTTCGTAATACATACGCTCGCTGTAGGTGGCAAGCGCCTCGTCCAGCCACGGCTCGATGCCCTGATCGTTTGCCACCGCGTCGAACCACCATTGATGCGCGGTCTCGTGCGCGCCGATCGCCACGAGGTAATTCACAGGCGTGCCATCGTACAAATTAAAATAATCGCGGCTGATGAAATAGAACGCAGAATATTCCATGCCGTCGTTGAAATCGCCTTGCACTGCCGTCATCGTTTTGTGACGATATGGTCCGAACTTTTCAGTGAACACTTGCAACGCCTGCGCGGTCGCTTGCAATAACGCTTCGCCCTCTTCATCGTAAAACGCGAAATAATACGCGAAGACTTTCACATCGCCGACGGTCTGCGTGGCGACTTTATAATCGGTGCTCATGGATAGGGCAAACGTGCGCCCCGCGTCCAACTCGAACTTGCGGCTGGTCGCTAACCCTGATGCCACCTCCGCCCCCGACGAGGCGATCTGCGGAGTCGTCCCATCGGTGAATGTGACTGTCACATCGAAGTCCGCCACATCATACACAAGATGCTCGCCATAGAACCAGGGGTTGTGCAATATCCATCCTTCGCCTGCTTGATACGGCACAATGAACGGATACCAATCCACAAAGTTGACTTGCCTGTCCGAGTACCCATAAATCTGCGGGCGGACTTCGTTCGGGTTGCTGTACGCCTGCATCTGCGGGAGGATCAGGCTGTAGGTCATCGCGAGGGTGAGTGATCCGCTTGGAGGCAACGGCTGAGGCAGGACAATTTCCAGCCGCTGGTTGAGCGGTTCGAGCGTGTAATTAAGAATCGGCAAGCCATCCGCAGAAAGGGATCGGAGGGTGAATCCGCCGCTCCATAAATTGGGTTCAACAGCCAGCACAAGATTCGTGAGCGTTTCGCCGGTCCAGTTGGGATAGGTGATGGTCTGGTTCACCTCCGCCGCTTTGGACGAGTAATTCATCCGCAAGTCAATCGTATATCGCGGACGCTCCAATTCAGGCGCGAGGGTAGGGAAGGCGGTTGGGGTTTCAGTTGGAAGCGCGGTTTCAGAAGGAGGAATGGTTGCGGATGGAGATTGTGTTTCGGTGGGGAGAGGAGGAGGGGTTGAGGGGAAACAAGAAGTGACGAGTAAACAGTAGAAAGTGGAAAGTAGAATGCGCGTTGCGATGGGTTTGGACATGGGGAGTATTTTAACCGATTGAAAGTTCCCTTTTAACGATAAAACCTCCCGCAATGTTTCCTGGCGGGAGGTTCTTGCATCAATTCATCTTATCCTTCAATCTGTTTTTTCATGTTTTGCATGGTGGTTTCCAAACCTGACATCATTTGCTTCTTCATCATATCTTCCATACCGGGGACGTTGGGCATTCCCGCGGGAACGAGCGTCGCGTCCATTTGCAGGGTGAGCCTTGTATTGTTGCCATCTGCTTCGAAGAGGTACGTGTTGGTCACATCTGAGGCGGGAGGCGCGGCAAAGGTCTTTACGCCAAATTTCTTGTTCGGCTCAAACGCGACAACTTCGTTTGTTGTGGTGTTTTTATGCCCCATGGAGGTGGTCTCGATCTTGTACTTCGTCCCCAACTTGACAGGTCCGTCCACTTCGACGCCGGTGATGTAGGCGCTCAATTTCTTCTGTTTGTCGAGATTGGTGATGTATTCAAAAACTTTCTCGACGGGCTTGCTAATGGTCACGCTGGTTTCGATGGTTGGCATGGGATACTCCTTTGGGTGGGGAATGAGGGTGGGAGGATTAAATCAATGAAAGGCTCTGTTTTACCCAAGTTATAGCTCTCACGCAATCACTAGCTGAGCGAAATAATCATAAATCGCTCAGTTTATTTGACACGAACGCATCCGCTTTTTGAAGCAAGATTACCAGGTTGACAGCGTAATCAAGTCAAATACGCCTATACAAATCCGTGTGTGCGTAACCAACCGCAACCTGCGAAAATTATTAACAAATGGATAGGACTATGGTACTATCGAATAGTTATTGGGCAAGGCGTTGTAGCCTCTCCCAAAATAATTCCTTTATTGGGCTGGAATAAAATTTATGAAACACGAATCGAAAAAAAGAAATGGGAAACAACTTGGTCAAAACGGCCTTTTATGGAATGCTACTATCATAGCAGGGATAATTGTGGTAGTTATTCTTTTGCTTTCTTCGTTAGTTTCATTCTTTAATAATACCCACTTTACCCCAACGCCTTCAATAGAAGCAAGTTCTACACAGAATGCCACCAACACCGCATCCCCGACCACAGTAATAACATTATCTGCCGAGTCTCCACAAAGCCAAACACCTACAATCACGATTACGCCTATCGTAGAACCTTCTTCAACTTCATCACCCGTAATAATTTTCCCTTCACTATTTCCATCACCTGTAAAAAATGCAGTTGGGACTAATTTACCCGACAAATTCAAGATCGGACCTTGGCATGACGACTACATCATTTGTGATCCGAGACAAGAAGTTTATACAGTCCGTATTTATGGCGTTGAAATAGCCCATGGAACTTTTCCATATAAATTTACGTTTTGGCAAATGAACAACATGATAGAACCTTTCACTGACACAGAAGACTCAAGTGAAAAATACGTGGAATTCGATCAAGAAACACCAGTTGTCGTTAGTAAGGGATCGTATATTCATGTTATCATGACATTCCAGCGAGAAAACGGAACTTTGGTTACCTGGATTGATGATCTTTATTACCCCAGGCCGGAATTTACCCCTGGCTGCCCACAATACATCAGCCAGTAAGTATATTAACAAATCGACAAAGGAGATATAAAATGTTTAAGCCTTTTCAGAAATCTGTTTTACTTACCGCATTGGTTGTTGTACCAATGTTATTAACTAACATAATCTTTTCAGCAACACAAACCACCCAAGGCAGCAATGGACTCATAGCCATTGGCTCTATTTGGGCAAGTTCAATTATTTATCTTTTAAGTGCCAAGTCAAAAATTTAAGCAGTCAGTAAAGCAAGTTGAAACTCTTGAAAAACCAAATGAGGCAACAAAAGAATGGCAATGCGCCACAATTCAAATCACTGTATTTGATTCCGCTTGCAATTCTTGTAGCGAAAATTTTAGATATTGGATTTCAATATTTCGGTATTGAATTTACTTCACCGCCGGATGGAGCAAATTGGTTTGTTTCAAATTTCATTGAATGGTTTGGCGTTCTTTATGGCATCCTTCTTCCACTAATACTAGTTCGCGTTTGGGAGCAACTTGACGATATCGACAGAGAGTTCGACAGAGAAGCAGACGCGGTTAGAATTCTATATGAGGACTTGTCTTATTTAAAAGAAGAAGGTTCGGCAACCGGGCAGAATATTTCGTTGTTACTCAAAAGTTATGTGGAACATGTTATCAAAAACTATCCGAAAGAGATAAAAACTCAGGAAAGTCTAGTTAGAAGTACAACACCTGAAAGAACTGCGGGGGACGAAATATTGATAGAAATCAGAGAGCAATTTAGACAACTAATGCATTCAAACATGATGAACAACAAGCTACTAGAATTTCTCGTGCCAGAATTGTTTGAAAGACTTAAAGAAATAACTGACATTCGAGGTGATAGAATTTCTCTCGCAAGCCAACGGCTTTTTGACAGCCTACGTATCGTAGCTTTGATTACATCAATTTTATTCGTTATACCTTTCTACTTTGCAGTTTTTACCAGCAAAACCGGGGTGTTAGATATCATCTTAATCATTGGCGTGACATTACTCGTGATATTTATTTATATGATAATCGAGGATTTGGATGAACCTTTTCATGGCACATGGAAAGTTAGCGACGATTCATGGAAAAACCTATTAAACGACATCAACGCCAATCAACGCAAATCTATGGTTGCAGACCCTCACATGAAAAGTTTATTAACCATCTATGGTGAAAAGCCACTCCCTCGAAGCCGCCCAAAAAATTTAAAAAAACGATGATGTCTAGAAAAAATATTTAACGTCTATTAGAGTAACATAAATTGATTTACTGTAGTAACGACTTCAGTCGCTTATTTGCGGCAAGTAAGCGACCGAAGTCGTTACTACAACGTGAGGCAAATATGGTTAATAGGAACAATAAATTTTCTTTGAATTAATTACCTTTTCACCCTCCTCCACCCAAACACAACCACAAAAAGCATCGTCGCTGTAAGGACAATCGCCGCGCCTGAAGCGATACTCAAGTAATAGGAAAGATACAGCCCGATCACCCCAGAAAGCGACGCGAAGATCGCGGCGAGAAGCATCATCTTTGGCAAACGATTCGTGAGCAAATACGCCGTCGCGGCGGGGGTGACGAGCATGGCGACCATGAGGGCGACTCCGACCGTTTGAAGCGAGACGGCGACGGTGACGGCGATCAGCACGAGCAGAAGGTTGTTGAGCAAGTCCACTGGGAGGCGGAGCGTGGCGGCAAGGATGGGGTCAAACGACAGCGTGGTGAATTCCTTGTAGAAGGCGAAAATGATGAAGAGGACGATCCCGCCGAAGAGGAGAATCAGCCACAAACTTTGAGCCGAAACGGACAGCACGTCGCCAAATAGGAAGTGACTCAAATCCACGGCGTAACTGCGGACAGTGGAAATGAGCGCGATGCCGAGCGCGAACATGCCGGCGAAAATAATTCCAATGGCGGTGTCTTCTTTGATCTGAGAGTTTTTGCTGATCGCGCCGATTCCCAGCGACGCGACGACGGCTGTGCCAAGCGCCCACCAAAACAGCGGTTCACGCGCGCCGCCGCTGACGAGATAACCAAGCGCGATGCCGGGCAAAATGGTGTGAGCCAGCGCGTCGCCAAAGAACGCCATGCCGCGTAACACGACAAACGTGCCAACCACCGCGCAGATGATCCCAACCAGCACGGCGGCGATCATTCCGCGCTGCATAAATTCGTAAGAGAGAGGGGTAAGGAGGAAAGACATTCGATTTACGATTTACGATTTACGATTTTGGATTTACGATTTACGATTGATTTTGTAGATTGCGAGACCGTAGTAACGACTTCAGTCGTTCTGATGAAAAGCAGGTAACGAGGCGTGAAGGATTAATTTTACGGTTTGCGGTTGCGGAGGGTCTTGAGGGAGGCGACGGTCATGGCTAAGATTTCGTCGGTCTCTTTGTGGATGCTGGCAAGTTGCTCTTCAGGAGCAAGTCCCGCTTCAACAAGGATTTCAAGCCAGTATTCGGTCTCATCGGCTTCTTCTTCGACGATCTTCATCTTATTGATCATATCAGGCGTGGATTTGGCTCGACACGCGGCGCGGTAGTTCGCTCCGACGGAAGTACCCGAGCGGATAACCTGCCTTGCAACGACATCTGCCGCGCGCGAATTTGGAAGTTTGTCCATTTGTTTGATGATCGCCACAGCTAACTTCTTCGTCCGTGCCTTGAACATTTTCTCATCCATGGTGAACTCCTTTTGAAATATCATCAGTCAAGATAATCCTGGAAAACAACTACGCCATGAAACAATCGTAAATCGGCAATCGTAAATCGTAAATTATGCGTGTTCGTCGTCGCAACAATCATCCAAAGTTAATACATTTCCATTATCTGTAGATCGTAAGCGCCCGCCATAAGCTTTAATGAGATTATTCGTTTGCATCACATCTTGCGGAACGCCAAACGCAACGATGCGATGATTGAGCAATAGGATTCGATCAAAATGACTCGCGGCTTGGTCGAGGTCGTGCGTGGCGACCATCACGGTGACCTTATCCTGTTTGAGGCGGTCGAGCAGATTCAAAATTCCCTCCTGCGAGGGCGTGTCCAAGCCGGTGAGGGGTTCATCCATCAACATCAGTTCGGATTCTTGCGCGATGGCGCGGGCGATGAACATGCGTTGTTGCTGTCCGCCGGAGAGTTGGCTGATCTGGCGCGAGGCGAGGTTTTGAATCTCCACCGTTTCGAGCGCGTGATTCACAAAGTCCCAATCTTTTTTGCGGGGCCAGTTGAACGGACCGAGTTTCGCCGAGCGTCCCATCATCACCACATCGGCGACCGTGACAGGGAAATTCCAGTCCACTTGCGAGCGCTGGGGAATGTAGCCGATGCACACATGCTTATCGGGGTGTGACCCATAGATGTTCACATCGCCGGAAGACGGTTGCAAAACTCCGGCGATCACTTTGATGAGCGTGCTTTTCCCCGCGCCGTTCGGTCCCACAATGGCGACGCGCTCGCCTTCGTGCAGATGGAACGTGAGATTTTCGAGAGCATTCCTTCCATTGTAGCGGACGGTGAGATGCGACACATCGAGGATGGGTTGGTTGGTTTGGTGTGGCGAGTTTGGATACATGGGGAAACGTGTTACAACTTACGGGTTACGCTTGAGAGCGGCGACAATTTGCGTTACATTGTATTCCATAAGGTCAATATAGGTTGCGGCAGGCGCGCCATCGGTCAGCGATTCAAGATGCAGATTAGCGACGACTCGGACGCCAGTTTCGTCGGCGATTTGTTCCGCGAGCGCGGGGTTATCGCCGGCATCCAGAAAAATCGCGGGCGCATTACTTGCTTTGACCTGGTCGATCAACGCCGCCATCTGTTGCGCGGACGGCGACGCGCCCGAACTGAAACTTTCCAGCACAGACCCGACGACCGTAAAACCATAGCGTTCCGCAAAGTAACCGAGCGATTCGTGATTCGTGATCAGCAACCTTCGCTCGGCGGGGATTTGATTCACCTGTTCGACGATCCATGCGTCGAGGGTCTGCAATTCAGCGACATAGGCGTCCGCGTTGGATTTGAATTCCGCCGCGCCGGCAGGGTCGAAGTGCGTCAATCCTTCGCGGATGTTTTCCACACAAACGATGATGTTGTTCGGGTCGAGCCAGATATGAGGATCGAATCCGCCCAGGTCGAGATCGGCGCGTTTGCTCACACCCGCGCCGGCGGACACAAATTCCGCGTTGCCGCCTGCGGTGAGAAGCAACGGTTCCAGAAAAGTTTCGTACGTTTTATAGTCGAACAGGATGAGCAGTTTCGCATCGGCGACTTTCGTCACATCTTGCGGCGTGTATTGATAGGAATGCGGATCCGCGCCGATGGGGAGGATGGATTCGATGCGGACACGTTCGCCCGCCACGCGTTGCGCGATGTCGGCAAGCATGGAGGTGGTGGCAAACGCCTCAAGTTGCGACCCGGTGGAGGCGGGCGAAACAGCCTCACTGGGGGATGAGGCGGGGCTTCCTCCGCAGGCAGAGAGCGCCGTCAAAAAAATAGTTATGATGAAAAAATAGCGAGGCATGGAACGTCTCCCAAAAAATAACGGCGCGCGCTACGGCGCGAGCCACATTGCGCCGAAACCTGGCTGGTCGAGGTCTGTGATTTGCCCGGTGTGGATGTCGATCAATTGCAGTTGCGGTTCGGACGATTCCGAATCGATGAATTCTACGTCGTACAACAGTTGGCTCCCATCCGGCGACCAGGCAAGACTGCCGTATGCCCGGCTGGGCAAAGCAGTGAGGGCGCGCGCTTCGCTCCCATCCGAGCGCATCAGCCAGATCTGGTTGCCGCGCTCGTCGGCGAGGTTGCGGCGGATCAGCGCGATCCAGTTGCCGTCCGGCGACCAGTCGGCGAAGAGAATCTCATGATCGGTATCCGGGCTGAGGTTGCGCGTTGTGTCGGAAGCCAGCCGGTACACGAATACTTGCGGAACAACTTGCTGGTCGTCTTTGATGATCGCATCGAGATACAAAATCGCATCGCCGCCCGGCGCCCATTCTGCGGCATAGGAATATAAACTTTCCACCAGGCGGCTTTCGCCGGTCTTGGTGTTGTATAGCCGCAAACCGCCGGCGGCGGAATAACTCAGCCACGCGCCATCCGGCGACCAACGCGGAGCCGAGCCGGGGAAGTTCATCGTTTTGAACAACGGCTTGTTTTCTCCGGAGCGCAGGTCCATCCATCGCGGGCTGATCGATATGTTCTTGCCATCCGGATAGTTGAGGTATTCGTAGACGATCTCGTTGCCATCGGGAGAAAAGGCCGGACGCGAGCAGAGCGCTTGCATACAATCGATTAATTTTGTTCGTTCGCGCTCCCTCAGGTTTACCAGCCAGAGACTGTTTTCGAGTTTTTCTGTGCGGGTGGTGTAGAGCGCTTGCGAACCGTCTGGTGAAAGCGCGTATCCCGCCACGTTGTCGCGTTCGCCGCTTAACAGAATCGTCCCGTTGGGAGATGTGACGAATAATTGTTGGATATCCTCTTCCCCTCCCGAAAGATACAGGATGTGCGCTTCGTTTCCCCCAGTGGAGCCTGCTCTCGCCGCCTCGAGTTCATCCTCAAACCAGGCATACGCGCCGGCGGTCAATGCCGCGCCGAGGGCAAAGACCACTACGGCGCTCACCACCGGCAAGACCGGCGTAATGCGGTCGAACGCGCCGAAACGGTCGAACAGGCGGCGGCTGTTCACCATGACCAAGCCGATGACGATCAACACCAGGGCAAGCCCCAGGCTGAACGATACGATCAACGCCAACCCAAGCAGGATGCGGTTGATGGCGATCGCCACCAAAAGGATGGCAATCGCATCGGGGCATGGAACCAACCCGCCGCTGACGCCCAACGCGATCAGCGACCGCCACGTGATGGTCTCCGGCACATCATGCGAATGGAGTTTGCCGTCGCCATGATGGTGCAAGCCGGCGGCAGGGGCTTGAATGGTGATCGCGCCCGAAACTTTCCTTGTGGATACCGGCGATAGCGAAACCTTCCGCGTGAGAGGGGCGGGCTTTTTCCTCCAAGCCCGATAGCGTTGCAACAAAAGATACAATCCCAACCCGAGGATCAACAAGCCGGAGAGCAGTTCGAGGAGCGGGATGAATACGGTGGGCAAAAAATATTGCGAGACGGCTAACGTGACAACGCCGAGCAATAACACGGAGCCGGTGTGGGTCAGCGTCACCACCGTCCCAAGCACAACCGCATGCCAGGACGTGCCGCGCGAACCGACGAGATACGCCGCCACGATCGTCTTGCCGTGACCGGGCGTGAGCGCGTGCAGGGCGCCCAACACCAGCGAGATGGCGAGCGCCAGAAAATAAAACGATGTGGAAACTTCCTGCTTGCGAATCAGGTCCAGCAGAACTTCGCGCGAGTTGGCATCCGAAAGACTGGGGGGGGCGTTTTCGGCAGGCTGAAAAGTAGACTCTTGAGACGCGGATGGAATCGATGGCAGGCCGGAATCCCATTCTGCCCATAACGATGTTTCGCCCGCTGGCTGTTTCCCCGGCGGGAGGAACGTCACTGCGATGCGGTTGCCCTCCTGCAACGGGGTGGGAAATTTCAGTTCGTCTTGCGCGGCGATGAAATACCAATTGGTCGATTTCGCCGGTTCCAGCATGTTCAACAGAACCAGTTCGAACGATTCATCGGGGCGCGCCGCCCAGGTTGCGGAGAAATGCAACGCGATCGTTTCCGCGCCGGATTGAAACGCCTCCAGGCTCGACGGGAAGGCTGAATCCTCCAGGTGGAGAGGCAGGCTCACCCCGTCGATAGAAGCGGAAAGAAATCGCGCTGTGGCTTGCGCCCAAGTTTGTTTTTCCTGTTGGCTGAGGGCGTTGTCTTTGTCTATATCCACTTGATGCCAGGCATAGGCAACCAACAACAGACCGGGGTTCACCTCCCAATCGACAGAAAGTTTTTTCGCTGTCACCTCCGCGCGGATCACGTGAGTGTACCCATCGGCGGGATGCGCATACGCGATTTCGGCGCGCGTCGTCAGGATTGCCAGCAGGGCAAGCAGGACGAGGATTCGGTTTTTATTTTTCCGCATGGATGGTTCGCGCCCGGAAAAAGTTCATCAGCCTTCGAGGTCAATGCTTTCGCCCGGCAGGATTTCTTTTTTGAGCAGGCAATAGACCCCGGTGAACAATTCATTTTCGCCGCCCGTGGCGATGGCGCGTCGTATCGGAAGGACGTGGACAACCTCCCAGCCATCCAGCCCGATATTGTCGAGCGCGGGGACTTCGTATCCCTTGCTGAACGGGTCCTCGCCCATCAGCGCGTTCGACGGCAGGTGTACCATTTTATAGCGATAGACTTTTCCGCCCTGCGACAGGCGCTTCTTCGCCGATTCGATACGGGTTCGGCGTTCAGCCTGTTGCTCCGACTCGATCTGGCGTTTCATCTTCATCGCTGGCGGCGAGGCGAGGATCTCATTTGCCACCTCGAGCATTTCCTCGTCGTCGCCCATCGTAACCAAGATGAGGAATTCGTAACCGCGCTGGTCGCCGAGTTCGATCAGACCTTCGGCAGATTCGAGGCGCGTCAGCCATTCGTCATCCTCGGTCATCAGTTCGTAGAGGGTTTCGCGGTCGCCCATTTTTACGAGATCGTCAATTTGCGTCATGGTTTCCTCCGGGGAATATTGATAGGATGCGCGCAGTTAAACCTATTGCGCCGTGGTTGCGTTGCGGCGGCAGTACAACTGCCCGCCAACTGCGTAAGTTCTGATGTATTCACTCACCTTACGCAGTTAACCCGTAACGCGAGTGAATTACCTGAAATTGAATTCTTCATAATGGATATTTTCGGGCGGCACACCCAGCTCGATGAATTTCTTCTCGAACGCCTGCGTCATGGGGAGCGGTCCGCACAGGTAGACGTGATGCCCGCTGACGTTTCCGCCCGCATTCGCCGCAATTTCTTCGATGGTCAACGATCCCATTGTAGACGAGAAACGGATACGCGGCTTCAGGCGCGGGTTTATCTTCGCCGCCGCTTCGATCTCCTCTTTAAAAATGGCTTCCTCGGGATGACGCACCGTGAAGTAAAAATCGACGTCGCGGTGAAGATCGCCGTTCATATCGCGGATGAATGAGAGGAATGGCGTCACGCCAATGCCGCCGCCGATCCAGATCTGCTTTTGCCCGCCGGTCTTATAGTCGAACATGCCATGCGCGCCCTCCACGATGGCATCCGCGCCGGGTTTGAGTTCATGGAACAAGGCGCGGGTGAAGTCTCCGGAGGCTTTGATGGTGAGACGCAACACATCCTCGCCGGGCGCGCTGGAGATGGTGAATGGATGCGACTCGTTCAGGTTCTTCTCATTGGGGAAACGCGCGAAGAGAAATTGTCCCGCCCGCTGGCGTTGAATCGGATTCTTTTTGGGGCGCAGAATCACTTCGGTGGTCGAACCGTTCGGATGATTCACCGCCTCCACCGTGTATGGGATATATTTTTTGAACCACCCGCCAAACACTTCCGTGTACAGATACGACACCGCGCCGATCACGAAAAAGATTTGCACATAGTTGATGGCAATGAACGCATCCAGCGGATGACTGATGGTCAGCGAGTGGAAGAAAGCAAGAATAAAGAAAATGCCGACATATTTTTTGAGGTTCTTCCAGCCCTCGTAGGTGCCGCCCGTGATCTTGTTCAAAAACGGGACGCGCGGCGCAAGACTGACCAGCGCGATGGAAACGATCCCTGTGAAAGCGATCACACCCAGATAGTTGCCCAACGCCCAGCCGCTCAACGAGATGGGCACGGTCAACACATGGACAAAGATCAACAGCAGGGCGGCGGTCGAAGTGTGGCGATGCGTCACATACATCTTGTCCAGCCCGCCGAAATATTTTTCCGCCCACTTGGGGCGCGTGGAGAGGAACAACGACACCGACATCAACACAATGTTGACCGAGCCGATGATTTCACCGGCGTACTGACGGATGAAATTCTCCTGTCCATTATCGTCAGGCGGAAATACCAGCCAGACGATCACTGTGAGAAGAATCAGAAAGATCACGAACCAGTTGCCAAGAGTTCCGCGCTTCATTCGACGCTCCCGAAATTACAAGTTGATCATGCCGAGCCCGAACGCGCGCGCGGCTGGCGGTGAATTCCATACCGCATGGGAATATTTCCCGTTAAATCAAAACGACGTGGGAACTTCCACATCGCTTGTATTGCCTAGAACGACTTCACAGCCTCGTCGAGGCTTTTATGGATCTCGAACACATTATCGAACCCGACCATCTCCAAAACGCTTGTGATCTGTTCAATGGGGTTCAACAATTTGATATGTTGCTGTTTGCCGGCTTCCCTGGTCTTTCCCATCGAGCGATATGCCGACCAGCCCGCCTCGGTATCCGGCAATGGCTCGCCGCGCACCATCAGCGCAATGCTGTGGATTGCCACCAAACCCGCGCTCGAGATATACGTTAGACTGCTCATATCCACCAAAAAATCACGGGCGCCGGCAGCGTACAACTCCTTCGCCTTGTCGATCACCTGCTGAAAATTCTGACCATCCACCTCGCCGCTCAACCCCACGATGGTCACTTCCACACGGCTCGTTTGTTTCGAAACGACGATCTCCATGGCTCCTCCTTCAAAGCAGAGAATACGCCCATTATAAACCGTCTTTGCGCTCCAAACGCGCCAACCGATGAGCAATTTCATCCAGCCAGTGTTTGCGCTCGTAGGCTGGCAAGTCGGCGCGTTCTGCCTGCTTGCGCGCCGACACCGTCCACTTAAGCGCGGCTTTCACATCGCGCGTTTTATGTTCATAATACTTCGCCAGTTCGATATGTGCGTAGATATGACCCGCCTGCGCCGCTTTTTTCCACAAGCGCGCCGCCTCCTCATACCCGCCGCGCTTCTTTTGCAGGATGGACAACCGCTTCACCGCCACGTGGAAATCTATCTCGCCCATAGGCGACTCAAGCCCACGCTCGTACAAACGCGCGGCTTCCTCCACGCGACCGAGATCCTCGAACAATTTGCCAAGCGCGATAAAATCCAACCCGTGTTGCACATTGCCATCGTACGGATTCTCCAGCATATCATTCATATGCGCAAGCAATGCCGCCATCGCCGCCACATCCATGGCGTTGTGATAGAACACCCCTGCCAGTGGAGTCGCGTCGCCGGTGCGCAGATAATCGAAATACAACCAGGGGATCTCGTGCCCGGGCGTTTCCTCGCTCGAACGTCTCAGCCCCAGCACATGCTCTTCGAGGTATTTCAATGCGCGCGATTCAAGCCGGTCACGCCACAACCGCCGCGCAAGAGGCAATAAATCCACGTGGGAATATCCATTGAACGGGCAAGGCGTATCGTGTAACGCGTATCTTGTCTTGAGCAACGGCGCATCGAAGGCTTTGCCGTTGAACGTCACCAACGCTTCGCACGGCGCGAGGAAATTCGCCAGTCCTTCGAGCAATGCCGCTTCTTCGGCAGGATCGCGCATGAAGAATTGCCGCAACACGAATTGACCTTCCATGAAGCGAGCCACACCGATGAGAAATGCGTATGTGCCGGTCCCGCCGGAGAGACCCGAGGTTTCCGTATCGAGAAAGGCAAATTTGGAGACTGGAAGACTGGCGACTTTTACATCATTTGCCCACTGAGAAACTAAAGAAAGAGGGAAAGAGGAAAGAAGAGCCGAATTGCCGTAATGATGGTTTTGAGGAAAGGTTTGCTCTGTGGTGAACACCTCTCCGCGCGGAGTGGAGAGAAAACTACCCCGCACGATCGAGTCGATGGTGGGCGAATCAGGCTTCCCTGGAGGAAGAGGCGAGATTCCCTTCTTCACGCCGAGCGACTTGAGTTTATCCGCAAGAGAGGGCTTGGAGTTCATTCGATCCTTACGCGCGATTATAACCAGAGCCACCCGAGTTCTCGTGATAAACGTCCTGCAGAAAATGTAACTTTTTGTAACGTTTCCACGAGTACTCCGTCGTAAAATAACAAAGCTGTAATGTATCCATAAGTACTATTCAGCAGATTATAAGCTGTCAGGTAGGGGAGAGATTGGGTTGGTCTACGCTACAGAAGGCCGGGATAGCGAGACCGGACAGCAATTTGGGTGGCAATTGAAGCGCGTTGTTGGGATTCCCGTAAAAACGGCAGTGTTTTTTCGCGTCTTTCCCAACCATTCTCATTCCTTGTGAGGAAAAAATGAATATTTCGTCCTTCGCCCCAAAGAAGTTGTATGTACATTTTTTTGCCGCGGTCTTGGCGGTTCTCTTGGTATTGAGCGCCGCCACACCCGCCCCGGTTCGCGCGGCGGATACAGGTTTGCAAAGCCCCACATCCTGTACCGGCTGGACCAACCCCGCAAATGCGTTGTCCTCCAACAACGTGTACGCTACCACCGCCGGCGGAAATAACCAGTTGGTTTGCGCGTTCAACCTTCCGGCAATTCCGGCTGGCGCTGTGATCAATGGGATCGAAGTATCCATTGAGGGTATGTCAAGCGGATCGCGCGAGGCGGATGTGGACCTCTCATGGAATGCGGGCGGGAACTTTACCGGCGGCGACCCCAGCACCACCTTCGGCGGAACCGAAACAACATTCACGCTTGGAGGCGCGGCAAACACTTGGGGAAGAGCCTGGGCAGTGGGAGATTTTACAGCCGCAAATTTCAGAGTACGCCTCACATCAACGGGTTTTCCAACCTCTGGAACCATTTCTCTTGATCTCGTTCGCGTGAGAGTTACCTATAGTTTCGGCACGACCACCACTGTCGTTTCCGATATTAATCCATCCGTTGCGGGTCAAACGGTGACGTTCACCGCCACGGTTACATCAACCAGCGGCGCTCCCACTGGAACAGTCAACTTCCGTAACGGCGTGACCGTGATCGGCACCGGAACACTCGACGGCAGCGGGGTGGCTACATTCAGCACCAATACATTAACGGTTGGCTCGCACAATATTACCGCTGTTTATGTTGGGGATGCCAATTTTGGAACGAGCACATCCGCCATCCTTGTGCAGAATGTCAATCAGGCGCCGACGATCACATCCGCGAATAACACAACGTTCTTGGTGGGAACAGCCGGCAATTTCACAGTAGCCACCACCGGCTTCCCTGCGCCAACGTTTACTCTAAGCGGCGACCCCTTGCCGAGCGGAGTAACCTTCAATACCAATACCGGTGTCTTTGGCGGCGCGCCCGCATCGGGCACGGTTGGCGTGTATAACTTCTTAATTACCGCCACCAACGGCATTAGTCCTGATGCGACCCAGAACTTTACGCTGACGATCATCAAGGGCAATCAGACAATCAACTTCCCCGCAATCTCCAGCCCGCGGGCATATGGCTCGACCTTTGTGATCAATCCGACGGCGTCTTCTGGTTTGCCCGTCACCGTAGTGGCAAGCGGCGTATGCACGCTCGCGGGAAATACCGTCACGATGACAAGCGGAACAGGGACTTGCACCCTGACCGCCTCACAAGCGGGCAACGATGACTACAACCCCGCGCCGGATGTGGTCCGCACTGTTGCGGCATCGCGAGCAACGACAACGGTTTCTGTCGACCCGGCGCCGCATACCGCCGCCAACCCGAGTCAGTCGTTTTACAGCCATCCGATGACGTTCACGGTGACCGTCTCCTCTGCGGCTGGGACGCCAACCGGCACGGTTACATTGACCGGTGGCAACCCTGCGCAAAATATCACCGCCACGCTCGATGCCGCCGGCGTTGCCTTGATCACCACCAGCAATTTGAATGTGATCACATTCCTTGGAGCCCCTGTTCCGCATGGGCTGACGGTCAGCTACAGCGGGGATGCCAACTTCAATACGGATTCGGAAGCGGTCTCTCACACCATTCTGCCTGCCCCAACCCAGGTGAATGTTACCTCCGATGTAAATCCCTCCGCCGAAGGCCAGATGGTGGTCTTTACGGTAACCGTCACTCCAACGGCGCCGGGCACTGGCATTCCGGCTGGGTCCGTCACCTTATGGGACGGTTCAACACAAATTGGCTCAGCAACCATTTTGAGCGGCGGAGTCGCCACATTCAACATCAGCACGCTGACATTCGGCTCGCACAACATCTCGGCGCGCTTCGTCAATAGCAACGATAACTATGCCACCAGCAATAACACTTCAAACCCGTATGTTCAAAATGTCCGGCGTTTCACCACTGCAACGCTGACATCCGATAACAACCCGTCCATTTATGGGCAGAACGTCACGTTTACCGCCACCATCACCTCCGGCTCGCCGGGTGTGATCACAGGCTCAGTGACCTTCTACAACGGCGCAACTGTCATCGGCACAGACAACACAATCGTCGGCGGGGAAGCAACCCTAACGATCAACTCGCTCGTGGTGGGAACCCACCCCATCACCGCGGTTTATAGCGGCGACGGAACATTCGCCACCAGCACAACAAACATCGTGAGCCAGGTGGTGAATAAAGCCACCTTGACCGTGACCGCAGATCCGCAGACCATCACCTACGGCGATGCCGACCCGGTCTTCACCTTCCAGTACAGCGGATTCGTGCTCGGCGATGACGCGGCGGATATCGACACGCCTCCCACATGCGATGCGCCGACTCCCCACGTCAATGCCGGCGTGTATAACGGGATCATCGATTGTTCCGGCGGCTTGGATGATAACTATGATTTCACATACGTGGATGGAACCCTGACGGTCCTGCAAAAAGCATTGACGATCACCGCCGACAATCAGGGCAAGATCTACGGAACCACATTCACTTTCGCCGGAACCGAGTTCACCACCACTGGCTTGATCTTCACCGATTCGGTTTCGAGCGTCACGTTGACCAGCGCCGGAGCGCCCGCCGCCGCGCCGGCTGGGACCTATCCGATCGTTCCGAGCGCGGCTGTCGGCACAGGGCTGTCAAACTATGCCATCACGTATGTCAACGGCACAATGACCGTTGGCACGAACGTGTTGACCATTACCGCAGACGACCAAACCAAGACCTATGGCGATGTATTCACGTTTAATGGCACAGAGTTTAGCGTGGTCGGTCTCCAGCCCGGCGACAGCGTCACCAGTGTGACTCTCACCAGCGCAGGCGCTCCTTCCGCGGCTGTCGTTGGCACGTATCCCATCACGCCCAGCGCCGCAGTGGGAACCGGCTTGAGCAACTATGTGATCGTGTATAGCGACGGGCAAATGGATGTCAATCAGCGCAGTCTGACATTCAACCCCAATGCGCAAACAAAAGTCTACGGAAGCGTGTTCAGCGCCTACACCGGCGCGTTCACAGGCTTGCGCGCAGGCGACAACATCACCCCGATCTACGACAGTCTCGGCGCGCCCGCCACAGCCATTGTCGACGTGTACGGAATCACTGTCACACTGGACGATCCCGATGGGAAGTTGGGCAACTACATCGTCACGATCGACCCGGCGCCCGCCGCCACATTAACCGTCACCCAGCGCGCGCTCTCTGTCACACCGGACGATCAAACCAAAGTGTACGGCGAAGTGTTCACCGCGTTCACCGGCGTTATTTCGGGCATCCAAAATGGAGATAATATCACCGCCACTTACAACAGCGCTGGCGCGCCTGCCACTGCGGATGTAGGGATTTATACGATCACCGCCGCGTTGAATGACCCCGACGGCATGTTGAGCAACTACAACATCACCCTCAACACCGGCACACTCACTGTAACGCGACGAAACCTGACCGCAATCTCGGACAGCCAAAGCAAACTCTATGGCGAAGTGTTCACCGCGTTCACCGGCTCTTTCATCGGTATCCAGAACGGCGATAACATAACCGCCGTTTACAACAGCCTCGGCGCGCCCGCCACCGCCCCGTTCGGTTCGTATCCCATCACCATCACCTTGGTCGATCCTGATAACAAACTGGGCAACTACACAGTCACACAAAACATCGGCACCCTCACGGTCAATCGCCGCGACCTGAGTTTCGTGCCCGACGATCAATCGAAGATCTATGGCGATACATTCAGCGCCTTCACCGGCGCGGTTACCGGCTTGCAAAACGGCGATGCCATCACGCCGATCTACTCGAGCCCTGGCGCAATTGCCACTGCCCCGGTGGGAACTTACCCGATCACAATTACACTGAGCGACCCCACGAATAAACTAGGCAACTATAACTTCACCATCGGAACTGCCACATTGACCGTGACCCAACGCGACCTCATCGTTACCCCCGACGATCAGACCAAACAATACGGCACATGGTTCATTGCGTTCACTGGCGCCATCACCGGCATTCAAAACGGCGACAACATCACCGCCAATTATGCCAGCGCCGGTTCGCCGCCCTCCGCCGCCGTTGGCACCTACCCGATCACCGCCACCTTGAACGACCCCACCGGGAAACTTGGCAACTACAACGTAACCTTGAACACCGGCACGCTAACCGTTACCTCCTCCGTATTGACCGTCACCGCCAATAACCAGACCATCACGTATGGAAATCCCGACCCGACTTTCACCTTCACCTACACAGGATTCGCCTCCGGTGACGGACCGGGCGTAATCAACACGCCTCCGACCTGTAGTGTGTCTGGTCCTCACACCGACGTGGGTACCTACCCCATCGTTTGTTCCGGCGGCTCCGACGACGCGTACACGTTTGTCTATGTGGATGGAACTCTCACGGTCCAACCGCGCGCGCTCATCGTCACACCGACCGACAAAACGAAGGTCTATGGCGATGTATTTACCGCATTCACCGGATTGATCACCGGCATTCAATTTGGCGACAACATCACAGCCACCTACGCCAGCGTCGGCGCGCCGGCCACCGCAAATGTTGGCGATTACCCGATCACAGCCACCTTGAACGACCCCGACAACAAACTCGGCAACTACACCGTAACGCTCAACACAGGCACACTATCTGTGACGCCGCGCGCCCTCACCGTCACGCCAGCCGATAAGACGAAAATCTACGGCGCGGTTTTCACCGCATTCACTGGAACGATCACAGGCGTTCAAGCAGGCGATACGATCACCGTCACCTATGACAGCCCCGGTGCGCCGGCCACAGCCGCCATCGGTGATTACCCGATCAACGCCACGCTCAACGATCCGGGGAACCGTCTACCCAACTACACGGTGACTCTGAACATCGGCACGTTAAGCGTCACCCCGCGCGCGCTGGTCGTCACGCCGGACAATAAGTCCAAAGTATTCGGCACTGTGTTCACCGCATTCACCGGCACGATCACCGGCATTCAAAACGGCGATAACATCACCGCAACCTACGCCAGCCCCGGCGCGCCAGCCGCGGCGCCGGTGGGAACGTATCCCATCACCGCGACGTTGAACGACCCAGACAATAGACTGCCGAATTACACCATCACGCTCAACACAGGCACGCTGTCGGTGGGCTTATCCATTCTCACCATCTCAGCCAACGATCAGAGCATTGTGTATGGAAGCCCAGACCCGGTCTTCACCTTCACCTATTCAGGCTTCGTCAATGGAGACACCCCGGCAGTCGTCGATACGCCGCCAACTTGTCAAGTTGCCGTTCCGCATAACAACGTAGGCGCTTTCCCGATCACCTGCTCCGGCGGAATCGACGATAACTATGTCTTTGCATACACACCCGGCACATTGACGGTCACACCGCGCGCCCTCACCGTCACCCCGGATGACAAGACAAAGGTCTATGGCGATACGTTTACCGCCTTCACCGGCCTGATCAGCGGCATTCAAGGCGGCGATATCATCACCGCCAATTACGCCAGCGCCGGCGCCATAGCCACCGCGGGAATTGGATCGTATCCGATCACGGCAACTCTCAATGACCCCGGTGGGCGGCTTGGGAACTACACTGTCACCTTGAATACCGGCACACTCACCGTAAATACCCGAGGGCTGGTTGTTACCCCGACGGACGCAAGCAAGGTCTACGGATCGGTGTTCAACGCCTTTACCGGCGCGATCGTGGGCATTCAGAATGGCGACCCGATCACGGCAACTTACACAAGCCCCGGCTCGCCGGCAACCGCCATTGTGGGAGCCTATCCGATCACAGCCACATTGAACGCGCCGGCCGGCGTACTCAACAACTACACCGTCACATCCAACACGGGCACGCTCACCGTGACTCAACGCGACCTGACCGTGACGCCCGCAGATAAATCCAAAGTGTACGGAACGGTCTTCACGGCGTTTACCGGCACGATCACCGGCATTCAAAACAGCGATCCGATCACCGTCACCTACGCCAGCGCGGGGGCGCCCGCCGCGGCGGCAGTGGGTGATTATCCGATCACCGCCACATTGAACGACCCGAGCGGCCGGCTCCCGAACTACAACGTAATTCTTGGAACGGGCACGCTCAGCGTCACGCTGGCAACCACATTGACCGGCGTCACATCCGACAACAACCCGGCGGGCGTGGGCGATCTTGTCACTTTCACCGCCACCGTCACCTCCAGCGCGGGAACGCCCACCGGCACCGTCACGTTCTACGATGGCGCAAACTCAATGGGCACCGTGACCCTGGCAGGCGGGGTGGCGACCATCAGTACCAACACGTTGAACGCGGGTTCGCATACCATCACTGCGGTGTATAGCGGTGATGCCAACTTTGCCGGCAGCACTTCCGCGCCGTATGTTCAGGGTGTGGGACAAACAGTCTCGAACACCGTTGTCACCTCGAACGCGAATCCCTCCGTTCTGGGTCAAGCGGTTACATTCAACGCGATTGTTACCGCATCGACCGGCGTTCCAACCGGCACAGTAACATTCAACGATGGCGCGACGGTCTTGGGAACTGGCGCATTGAACGCCGGTGTAGCGACCTTCACAACAAACGCTCTCACCTCCGGGTCGCACAACATTACCGCTTCCTATGGCGGAGACGCCGACTTCTTCGGGAGCGTATCCGCTGTGCTCACGCAGATCGTCATCCCGAACACGACCATCGACACTACGCCGCCCGACCCAGATAACGACCTGACCCCGATATTCACGTTCAGCAGTACCAGCGCCACAGGCACTTTCGTCTGCCGCATCGACGGCGCGCCTTTCGCCCCGTGCAACTCCGGCAATTCGTTTGGTCCGCTTGTCGCGGGGAATCACACCTTTGAAGTCGCCGCGGTGGATACCTTCGGGAACACCGACCCGACGCCCGCATTGTACGTTTGGACGATCGACACCTCCACACCAGACACCGATATCGATTCATCCCCGCCCGCCGTCACAAACAGCGTGGACGCGGCGTTCGCCTTCTCCAGTCCATCACCAGACACCGCCAGTTTTGAATGCCAGCTAGATGGCGGCGGTTTCGCCGCATGTACAAGCCCGCAAAATTATCTAGCGCTGGCAGGCGGACCTCACATCTTTGAAGTGCGCGCGATCGACGATGCCGGCAACCCAGACCCCACCCCCGCATCGTACAACTGGATGGTCGACCTCGGCTACCCAACCGTGATCGGGAGCGAGCCCGCCAACAACGGCGTAACGGGACGCAACACCACGAGAATAACGGTGAATTTCAGCAAAGACGTGAATCAGGTTAGCAACACAGATCTCGGGTCTGCCACGAACCCTGCCAACTACCTCTTGGTGGATGATGGTCCCAACGAAACCTTCGATACCGTTTCATGCGCGGGCGGTTTGATTGCCGATGATGTACTCATCCCGATCGCCATCCCCACGTATAGCAATGGCACGGGAGCGGGTCCGTTCATCGCCACCTTTGTCATCAATGGTGGGATCGGTCTCACGGACGGCAATTATCGACTGTTCGTATGCGGAACGACTTCCATCCTGGATGTGGCTGGCAACGAATTAAACGACGGACTCAACGATACGGCGATCACCTTCACCGTCGTGCCGCGCGTTCCCGGCGGTGACGGAGACGGCGACGGTAATGGACGCGGCAATAACTCAAACCTGGGATCCGGATTCCTTATCCCTGTGACGGGCTTCGCGCCGGGGAAGATTACCATACTTCCGGAGCAACCCGCAGATCAGCAATACGCCGCCACCGACGTTTGGATGGAAATCCCGCGCCTCAAAATAAAGATCCCGATCGTGGGCATTCCGCAAACAAAGAACGGATGGGACGTGTCATGGCTTGGAAACAAAGGCGGTTGGCTCAACGGTTCGGCATTCCCCGGCTGGGATGGCAACTCGGTCATTACCGGTCACGTATGGGATGCGAACAACAACCCCGGTCCGTTCGCCAACCTCGTCAACCTGCAATACGGAGACAAGATCAAGATCCACGCATTCGGTCAGGTTTACACATTCGAAGTAACCGCCAGCGCCCTGATCCTGCCGAGCAACACAAAAGCCGCGTTGAAACATGAAGAAACACCCTGGTTGACCCTCCTCACCTGCGAAAACTACATCGCAGAGACCGACACCTACACCCACCGCCGCATGGTGCGAGCTGTGCTGGTAAGCGTCACGCCGGAAAAGTAAAGATCATTTCACGAATCAGAAAAGCCGCTCAACATTGGGCGGCTTTTCTGATTCATGGAACATTGAGGTCACAAACCATTTGCTTCCCAAAGTTCCTCATATTCCGCTTTAGGGATGGCGATCACAAACAGCCTGCCCCAGGTCGAAATACCGTCTTTTTCGATGCAGGTCTGAAAGGTGACGTATCCATCGCTCACGAAGACGCGCTTGAACATCTGGTTGACCGTGAGGGTTTCATCGCGGTCCAAATTCTGAAAGGAACTGTAGGGACTGTTGGGTTGTAATGCCTGATATTGCAGGATCTCATACACAACAAAAGTTTCCACCTTGCTGTCGCCGTATACGATCCGCACTTCATCGCCGGCTTCCAGGTTGAAGAAGGATTCACCGGCGAGGTAATTGTGAGCCACCAGCCCTACCGTGCCATACCCTGCCGCCATACGGAATTGAGTGACGCGGTCCTCCTTACTCGAAAGAAAGCCCGGGTTATCGAGCGGTTGCTGCGCCACGCGATACGCCATCACATTCGGAACATAGACGCCGCGCACTACATTTTCCTCCCCGGTGTGAACGGATTGAACAAACTCTGAAAAATTGGGTAGCGCGGCGGCGTCTTGTTTCTTCATTGCCAGCGCGGGCATCGCATTCAGCAAAAGCGATGCGGCGAGGCTGAGCAGAATACCGGCTCGCGTGAGCCAGCGTATATGTTTTTGAGTGAGCGCCATTCGAAACCTCCGTTTCGATAAAAGCGCTCAACAGCAACCTAATGGTTAGGTAATGTTTTCGGCAACCTGGCAATCGTAGCCACACTCGCATGTGACCGTAGACCCATGGCTTTGCGTCCCCGCCTTTCGGCGGGTTTGCCTTTATCGAACAAATTGAATTTGACCCGATACAAAGCGAGCCGGGCAAAGGACTGCCAGGCTCGCGGAAATAAACAAAGCGTTATTTCTTCGGCAACCTGGCGATCATGGTCGCGCGATGCGCGACGGTAGATCCATGGCTTTGCGTCCCCATCTTTCGACGGGTTTGCCCTTATCGGATTTTGTTAATCGCAGTATAGCAGAAGGTTACAGATTTTCACTTTGCATTTCGGTTATAACGGCTTACAGGAGTGCAATGGGGGCGGGCGAAAACAAGTAAACAGGTAGACAGGTACACACGTAAACAAGTGGTTCTTGTATACGTGTTTCCGTGTCTACTTGTCTACGTAACTCCGTGTCTACCTGTATACATCCCTCCGTGCTACACTTGCATCCTCAAATTCAGATGAACAACAACTCAAATCAGCGGCTCCCAATGTGGATCAAATTGCTCTATGGCTCAGGTGATTGGGGCATCTCGAGCATCGGCATGATGCGCTCGATCTTCCTCGCCATCTATCTCACCGATGTGGTCGGGCTGGAACCGCGTCTGGCTTCTTTCGGCGCGCTGGTCGGCATCGTCTGGGACGCGGTGAACGATCCCATCATCGGCATCCTCAGCGACCGCTTGCAATCGCGCTGGGGCAGGCGGCGTCCGTTTTTGCTGTGGTTCGCCATTCCCTTCGGCTTGAGTTTCGTCATTCTTTGGTCTGCGCCAAATTGGGATAACCAGATCGCGTTGTTGATCTATGTGACTCTCTCCTTCATGATCTCCGACACGTTGACGACTCTCGTCTCGGTCCCGTTTCTTTCGCTGACCCCCGAACTGACCCCCGATTACGACGAACGCACCAGCCTGACGAGTTTCCGATCGTTCTTCCAACTGGTCGGCGCGCTTGCCATGGTCATCGCCGCGCCGACAATTATTGACATGGTGATCGAGGCGGGCGGCTCGCAACAACAGGGATTTATGACCGTGGGCGCATTATTCGGCGCGGTCGGCGCGATTCCCCTGCTGTTGATCGGGCTTCTGCTCCGGGAAACTTCCACGCCCGAACAGCAAGAATCCCTGCCCTTTCGAGAAACATTACGCGCCGCATGGAAGAACATCCCGTTTCGCTATGCGGTCGGCATCCACATGCTGAACTGGTCGGCAGTGGATATGGTGGCTGTGGTTTTTCCATACTTTTTACTTTATTGGGTGGCGAACGGAAACTTGCTGGCATCTGTCAAATTTTTGGGCATTGACCTGGCATACGAATCCGCGTTCTTCGGCATCCTCATGTTGGTGTGCATCCTGTTCGTGCCGATTTGGTTATGGATCTCAAAGATCCGCAACAAGCAGGAAGCGTACGCGATCGGTATGATCCTCTGGGTGGTCGTCACATTTCTTATCTATTTGATTCAACCGGGCAACACGATGGAATTATTCACGCTCTCCGCCCTCGCAGGGATCGGCATCTCAGCCGCGTACACATTGCCCGACGCGATGTTCGCCGACGTGATCGAATGGGATGAACTGCGGACCGGCAGGCGGCAGGAGGGAATCTTCTACGGCATCCGCACGCTCATCCGCAAGTTGACCGGGGCGCTTGTCCTCTTTTTGACTCTGCAGGCATTGGGCTGGTCGGGCTATGTTTCTCCTCCTGAGGGCGCGCTTCAATTCACGCAAAGCGACTCGGCATTGCGCATGATCCGCTTATTGGTTTCACCCTTCGGGGCGATCATGCTTTCAGGGACGATCATCCTCGCATGGCTATTCCCACTCTCGCGCGAGAAGCATCATCGCATTCAGGAGTTGTTGGAAAAAAGGCGAGCAAAAGTATCCGAATAACAGACCCAATATGAAAACTGGTGGGAGGCAAATCAACCGAGTTGACCTATAATGAGTCAAACGGAAAACTTGATGGTAGACATTCCCTCCGGCACCGTCACGTTCCTCTTCACTGATATCGAAGGTTCGACCAAACTCGCGCAGGCGCATCCTGACAGGTGGGAGTCGCTACGTGAGAAACATCACGCCATGTTGAAGGAAGCCATTGAATCGAAGCGCGGTCATATCTTCCAAATCATCGGCGATTCATTTTGCGTGGCATTTCATACAGCGGGCGACGCGCTTCGCGCGGCGATAGATGGTCAGCGCGCGCTTTCACGGATGAACGATGACGGCGGAAGGACGAATTCATCATTCATCCTTCATAATTCATCCTTGCTCTTAAAAGTCCGCATGGGGATTCACACGGGCGAAGCCGAAGCGCGCAACGGAGAATATCGCGGCTATCTCACGCTCAGCATGATCCAGCGCGTGATGTCGGCGGGGCATGGCGGGCAGATCTTGTTATCGGGCGCGAGCGAGATTCTCCTGCGCGGACAACTGCCAGCGGAGGTGTCCCTGCGAGACATGGGCGAACGCAAACTCAAAGACATTCCCCAGCCCGCGCGAATCTTTCAAGTCGTCGCGCCTGATTTGCAAAGCGATTTCCCCGCCTTGCGCGCGCTGGATGTTTTCCCGAACAACATCCCCACACAACTCACAAGTTTCATCGGGCGCGAAAAAGAAATGCTCGAAGCGACTCAAATGTTGCAGCAATCGCGTTTGCTCACGCTCACTGGTTCGGGCGGAACGGGCAAAACAAGACTTTCATTACAAGCGGCATCCAGCCTCCTTGAACAATTCAAAGACGGCGTGTGGCTCATCGAACTCGCGCCCATCTCTGAGCCTGCGCTGGTTCCGAACACGGTGGCGAATGTTCTTCGTCTGCGCGTGGAGGATTCGCGTCCGCTGATGGATGTAGTGATGGATTGGCTGCGCGACAAAGAAGCCCTGCTGATTCTCGATAACTGCGAGCATCTCATTGACGCCTGCGCGCAATTTGCGAACACGGTTTTGCAGAACTGCCGCGGCGCGCGCATCCTTGCCACCAGCCGCGAGGCGTTGGGCATCGCGGGCGAGGTCGCCTATCGCGTGCCGTCCCTGCCGACGCCGAATGAGGCGACGGATATCAAACATCTTGAAACGTTCGACTCGGTGAAGTTATTCGTCCAACGCGCGACTCTGACCCTGCCGACGTTTCAACTCACGGATGCGAACGCCTCATTGGTCGCCCAAATCTGCTCCCGCCTCGACGGCATTCCCCTCGCTTTAGAGTTAGCCGCGGCGCGCGTCAGGGCGCTTTCGGTGGAACAAATCGCCGAACGATTGGACGACCGCTTCCGTTTATTGACGGGCGGGAGTCGCGCCGCGTTGCCGCGCCAGCAGACGTTGCGCGCGTTGATAGACTGGAGTTACCAACTCCTCAGCGAAGAGGAACGTCTCTTGTTCAGACGGCTGGCGGTCTTCGTCGGCGGGTGGACGCTCGACGCCGCCGAATCAGTTTGCGGTGAGGAGCGCATCGTCCCCGCAGGGGGAAGCGGGTTGGACATCCTGGAGTTGATGACTCGTCTCGTGGATAAATCTCTCATCAACGTCGAGCATAGCGGAAGCGAATCCCGTTACCGCCGACTCGAAACCATCCGACAATATGCGCGCGAGAAATTGTTCGAGACCGATGAAGTCGCTTCACTGCGCGACGCGCATCTTGCCTATTTTGCTGGGCTTGCCGAACGCGCCGAACACGGCTTGCAGGGACGCGCGCAAAAGCAATGGCTGGCGCGGCTCGAAGCGGAACACGATAACCTGCGCGGTGCGTTGGAGTGGTCGCTTAAGTCTCAACCTGAAACGGGTTTGCGGATCGCGGTGGCGCTCAGGGAATTTTGGGATACGCATGGACATTTGACGGAGGCGCGCAAGTGGCTGGGAATTTTTATGGATGCGACGAAGGAACTTCCGCCGACATCGTTACGCGTGAAAGCGCTCTTTGCGAGAGCGTTGTTCGCTTCGCGTCAGGGCGATGCGGAGGGATGGAAAACGCATCAAGACGAAGGTTTTGCGCTTGCCGAGTCGCTTGAGGATGCGCGGGGCATCGCGCAGGGGCTTGTGTCGCAGGGACTCTTCAAGGAGTATTTCGAGAACGATCTCGAAGCGGCTGAATCGTTTTACCGCCGCGCATTGGAATACGGACGTAAACTGAACGAAAAACTTCTCATCGGTCAGTTATTGGGACCGCTGGCTGGATGCTCGCTCAAACGGTACGAGTATGCGCGCGCGGAGGAAATCTATCGCGAGAGTCTGTCGTTGTTCCGCGAGGCGGAAAACACAAAAGAGATCGCGGGCGCGTATGGAAACCTGGCTGAGGTGGCGTTAGCGCGGCGCGACGATGAATCGGCGCGCGCCTCCGCGGAGGAAAGCCTGGCGTTGTATCGTGACTTGGACGACAAGCACGGCGTCGCTACTGCTTTGCAGACGTTGAGCATCGCATCCCATAATCAGGGCGACGTTCAGCAGGCGCAGATGGCGGCGGAGCAGGGCGTGATGTTGTTTCGTCAACTGGGAGACCGTATTTGTTTGGGTTTGACTCTCTCGGTGTGGGCGCGGCATGTTCTCGGCGGAAGTGACGCGGCGCGCGCAGAGGAAATCGTTCAGGAGGCGATGAAGGTTTTACATGAGGTGGGAGAAATGTCGGCAGAAATCGGCGCGCTCGATGTGGCGGGGCGCGTCGCGTTGGCGCAGGGCGACTTGCCCAAAGCGCAAAAACATTTTCGAGAGGGAATATCGCGCTTGAAGGACTCGAAAGAAGTCAGCCAACTCCCGTCATTACTGGAGGGATTGGCGAACGCGCTGGCGCAATCCTCGCAAACACGAAACGCAATTCTGTTGTTGGGCGCGGCGCAGGCGTTGCGCGGGCGCATCTATCTGACGCGGATGCAATTCGAAACGGCGGAGTATGACGCGCTTCTGTCTGCACAGCGGGAAGAGGCGGGCGGGGATTTTCAGTCCATGTGGGAAGACGGTTGCGCGTTGTCAACGGAACAGGCGATTGAGTTGGCTTTGAGTTGAGAAAAGGAGTTGAGGAATGAACCTGAAATCTGTTTGGTCGGCGCTCGAAGAAAGTTCTGAAATTTTGTTTGGCAATTATGCCTATCCCGCCGCAGACAAAGCCGCAGAGGAACTTTCATTGCCTGACAATTTCTACAACTGGGTGCAGGCGATTTGGCTGTTCGATACTAATCTGTTTACCATCGCCCAGCTCATGCGGTGTTTTCCATACGGACTCGCACAGGCGAACGATGAAAGGTTGACCGCCGCAGTTCAGCAGGGATATTTGGTATCTGATGGTCAGGGAAAATATCGCGCCACCGAGTCGGGAAGAACCGCCGCGTTTCGACTCATCAAAGAGGGGAATGAATTGATGGCGGCTCTCGCTCCCATGCCCAAAGAGTCTTTGCAGACGCTTGGCAATCTTCTCGCCAGAATTTCAGACACGGCTTTTAGCTTTCCTGAACCGCCCGCGCATGTCTTGATAAAAGCCAAACAAGACCTCTACGAGCGGGCGGGAATATTCGCGACACTCGATGGCGTTGTTGCCCACTTCCTGCTGTTGGAGGGTCACCGCGACGATTGTTACATTCCCACATGGAGCGCGTATGGAGTCGAGGGCCACACGTGGGAAATGCTCGACTTTCTCTCACAGAACGACGCGCTGACATTCGATGATCTGCACAGCAAACTCAGCCGTCGCGGCGTGACGGAGGAAGTCCACGCGGAGGATGTGAGGGAACTCGCGCGGCGCGGGTGGGTGGAGGAAAGTTCGGGCGTGGTCAAAGCCACCGAAGCGGGCAAACAGGTTCGGGTGGAGGTCGAGGCGGAGACGGAACGGCTCTTCTTCCTGCCGTGGTCGTGTTTGAATGAGTCGGAGTTGGAAGAGTTGTCCGGTCTCGCAAGTCAATTGCGGGATGGATTGAAGAAATGAAAGGAGGTGCTTATGTTGCCAAACTACGCTCCCATGCCGTTGCGGTACAGAATCATCGATGCTCTGGGTTCGGGTATGGAGAAGTTGGGGATACCGCTCACTAGAATGGACGCCGAACGATTGCATCAACTTGCCGAACGCGAAACGGGCTTGAGCGATTTTGGCGATCCGTATTACCGCGTTGGGCTCGACACGTTGTTGCAGTCCATTGAAAAGGACGCCAACCTGCATTTCTTCGGCAGGTTTGGCGCTCGCATGGTGCTCCTCAGTAATCTGAGCCAGCGGTTGTTGTTTGTCGAAGCGCAGAAACGGAAGCCCGACGTTTTCCGTTCGGAGATCAACCCGCCTTTTGTCATCGTTGGGGTCCCGCGGTCTGGCACCACAATTCTACAGCGTATGCTCTCCGCCGATCCCGATAACACGGGGATTCCCATGTGGCGGCTTTACCGTCCCTTTGCTATTGACGGAAAAAAAGACGATCGCCTGGCATTGACGCGCTGGGAACTGGAGTTTCGCCGACCCATGTTTCCCGAAATGGATTCGAAGCATGTCATCCGCGAAGACACGGAGGAGGAGTGCATCTGGATGCAGGCGCTGACTTTCCATTCGGTTTCGTTTTGGGTGGTTACGCCTGTCTTTTCGTACGCCGAATGGCTCGTTGCCCAGGATCAGAAAAAATGCTACGAAGAATACGGTTTGCTTCTAAAGGTCCAGCAACAGGCAACCCCTGACAAACGGCTGGTTTTGAAAGCGCCCGATCATACGCATCATCTTGACGCTTTACTGTCGGCTGTGCCCAATGCCAGAATCATCCAATTGCATCGCAACCCAACCACCTGCCTGACCAGCGCAAACAGCATGTTCTATTCCGCCCATCGGGCTGCGACTCGCGATCTCAACGTGAAGCGCATGGCGGAGACCAACAAGAAAATGTACACCCGCTATCTGGAGGGCGGACGGCGATGCCGTGAAGATCCCGTAGTCAACAATGCTGTCCTGGATGTCCAATACGATCAAATGGTGGCGGATCCCATGCAAACCGTCAAAGACATTTATTCTCATTTTGGCGTTTCATGGACGGTTCAATACGAAGAACGATTAAAGACGTTCATGAGCCAGCACCCCAAAGATAAGCATGGCGCGCATCGCTATACCCCAGAGCAGTTCGGTCAATCTGCCGAGGAACTCGATCGGCACTTTGCGTCATTGATCCAATAATGTAAATGTCGCCCCAGTAAGAGGAGAATTATGACGAACAACAATGAATCTTCCGAAACGTCACAACAAAAACAGCGGGTGTCGGGTCTTTTCGACCGAGTCGCGAATACATTCGATCATGTCGGTCCCAGATTCTTTTCTCATTTTGGGCGCCGATTGGTTGAACTGGCGCATATTCCAAGTGGCGCGCATGTGCTTGACGTGGCAACTGGAAGAGGGGCGGCTCTTTTTCACAGGGAAGACGGGGAATGGCGCATCGTTCGACATCACGTTTCGATTGCGATCCCCAATGCAGAGTTGCTCGCCAAATACGGTATGTAGTGTCCAGTCTGTTAATGCGACTGTATGATGGATTAGGAAATTTGGTTAAGTAAACGAAAGGATTCCCAATGACAGAAAAAACTGAAACACCGCGATGGGCGACGAATGTCATCCACACCTGCATGGGACTGCAACGAGGGGAGAAGATTCTCATTGTTGTGGACGAGCCGCTCGGTTATGCGCGTGACGCACTGCTCGCCGAAGCCGCGCAGACCGACCCCGCCGAGTTGTGGAATTACACCTTCCCGAATGCGAGTCGCCCAATAAGTGAATACCCGTCGCCGTTATTGGCATTGGTGACACAAGTGGACGCTATTGTCTTTCTGTTCGCGTCGGTGAATCAGCTAAAAGAATCGCCTGCCTTGCTCGCGGGGCGCGCGGCAATTGGGAAAGGAATCGCTCGCGCGGGTTTGGGCGCTTTTATTGATCAAAGCATTCTGGATATTGAGATGAGCGCAGATTATGGACAGATTGCAACATTCACAGATTCGTTGACGCAGCGTTTGCAAGGGAGTTCCACCGCGCACATCACCACAGCGCTGGGAACCAACCTGCGATTGTCACTGGCAGGCAGGGAATGGAAAAAAGACACAGGCATATTGCGCGCTCAGAAAGCGTTTGGAAATCTACCCGCAGGTGAGACATACATCGCGCCCGTCGAAGACAGCGCGGAAGGTTTACTGGTCGTGGACAAGTGTTTTCCTGGCATGTTGTTATCCGAGCCAACGCGAATGACGTTTGAAAAGGGACGTGTAACTCACATCGAAGGCGGCGCGGGCGCGGAGTTTCTCCGAAGCGCATTTGCCCAACACGGCGATTCAGCCCGTGTCATCGCGGAATTGGGGATCGGCACAAACCCGCTGGCGCGGTTACAGGGCAACATCATCACCGATGAAAAAGTTCTAGGCACGATCCACGTTGCGGTGGGGCGCAGCGATTTTCTCGGCGGCAAAAATGTCGCGACCACTCACATTGACGGTGTGGTTAGTCAGCCTACGCTAGAGATTGACGGCAAGGTTGTGATTGAGAATGGGAAGCATGTGTAATGCAAGATTCATCACATCGGCGGGCAGGCAGGCGCGGGCGGAGGTCGAAGCGTTCGCGCCGCGGTCGTGCTTGAATGAGTCTGAGTTGGAGGAGTTGGCGAGTCTCGCAGGTCAATTGCGGGATGGGTTGAAGTAAAGCGAAACAAATTGAATGAACATCGGGCTTGCGCAATCTCAGCGAAAGCCTTTGTAAAATAAAATTTTCAAAAAGGAGAAAAAATCATCATGCGAAAGAAAAATTGGAGATTGGTCATTGCGGGCTGTTTGTTTATCGCCCTGGCGCTTGGGTTCTATTTCTTGATGCTGTCCATTGCGCCGAATTCCACCGACCCTGTGATGGCGATGCAAATCGCAGGCAGGGTGACTGGCATTGTCACTGGAGTCAGCATCGTCATCATCCTCGTCGGGCTAATTGGTAAAAAGAGTTAAAAGCCGATCCTATGTGAAAATGAGGCAGCCATATCCCCATGATCAAAACCCATTTTATCCTCTACGTCAAAGAACAGGTCCGCAGCGCCGAATTTTACACTCACGCGCTGGATTGCCAGCCCTCGCTCAACGAGCCTGGTATGACGGAGTTTACCCTCTCTGAAACCTGCGTCCTGGGAGTCATGCCCGAAGCGGGGATCAAACGCCTGCTCGGAGACCGCCTCCCCGATCCAGCGCGCGCGGGCGGGATCCCACGCTGCGAGGTTTACCTGCGCGTCGAAGACGCCTCCGCGTATCATCGCCGCGCGCTCGAAGCGGGCGCGACCGAATTGAGCGGACTCGCCCGCCGCGATTGGGGCGATGATGTCGCCTATTGCCTCGATTTGGACGGTCACACGCTGGCATTTGCGGAGAAGAGCAAACTGTTAGGTGACTAGAAAGTGAGTTGTAATTGTTCCAGCCACCTGACACTTTTGAATCAAGTGGTGGTCGAGTAGCCCCGAGGTACTCCGAGGGGCGTATCGAGACCACGATTCTGGCAATTTTCACCTATTGTTGGTCTCACCTCTTGCATAAGTTGCCCGACGTTTGAAAACGTCTCCTATGCAAAGCGTATTGTGCGCTCTCCCCTGGCAACGCCCGCCAGGGCAGTTGTTGCGCATTTTTGCAGGAGGTCTGTTGAAAAAGCGCTCGATACGGCGGCAACAGTACGTGTTCTTGAAAACAATTGGCATTTTCTGCCGCCTACCCTTCGGCAGGTTCAGGACAACGCTCGACCAACGGCGTGTTTTTGAAACAAACTGTCAGGTTGCTAGTCGTAATCTACTGATTATGAATTGGGAGATATTCCATGTTGAACGATAAATCGCAATGGACCGACACCCTCATCCACCTCTTTGCCCTCGCTTCGCGGCTGGAAGGGGAGGGACAATACAACCTCGCCAAGCTGACTCGCGCCGCGGCGGATTCGTTGTGCCGCCAGGAAACGTATCCGCTCGACATTCCCACCGACAAAGACGAACTAAGCGCCGAAGTCCAAAAAGCGCTTGAGGCGTTATCCCGTCTGAACGTGAGCGCGGAGTTGCTTTCCGCGTTGAAACAGGGCGCGGAGTTCATGGCTCAGGGAAAACTTTCGCCCATCACCGCCACGCCTCACCCGTACGTCTGCCGCGGGTGCGGACACGTCACGCTTTCTCCGCCCGTCGAGCCGTGCCCAACTTGCGGCGCATTTGCCGAGACCTTCCAAAAGTTCATGCCCAACTACTGGTTCGACGCGCTCCAGCCCGAGGCGGCGCGGGAACGCCTGCGTCAGACTCCGCTCGTGGTGGAGAAACTCATCGCGGGGTTATCCGATGAGGCGATGAATCAATCACCGTCCGACGGCGGCTGGGCGATCCGCAACACGTTGAGTCACTTGCGCGACGCGCAGGGCGTGCTCGATTTCCGCGTGGACTTGTTCCTCAAAGAGGCGCATCCCATCCTTGAATCGAAAGCCGTCTTCGCATGGGCAAAAAATGAATCGGAACGTCCGCCCTCGGGGCGCGACATCTTCGAGACCTATCGCGCCTCGCGCGCGGAGACTCTCCGCAAACTGGAATCGTTCGCCCCATCCGATTGGGAGCGCGTGGGCGAGCATGAAGAATTCGGCACGGTCACTCTCCGCCAGCAGGTCAGTTATTTCGCCGCGCACGAAGGCACGCATCTGGCGCAGATCGAAGCGCAAGCCGTCCATTGGCGGAGTGAACGTCGCTGACATGAATAACCCAACTCCCAACCCCGACCTCGTCGGCGACCTCTTTTGGGGCATCTTCAAACCCCAATAAATTCGCCTCGCGCTGACTCTCGATATCTTCGCGCCGTGGTCATGTTTAGCTGATTGAAGTGTATTCATCCTGTGGTCGCGCTGTGTGACAAAAGTCATTGGACATTTTTTCCTTTGACCAATACACTTACATATTATTCTCGAAATTGCCAAAGGAGAGATATGAAAACCTTCATACTCATTCACGGTATGTGGCACGGCGGCTGGTGTTGGGAGAGACTCGCTTCGATTCTTCACGCGATGGGACATCAAGTCTATACGCCCACACTGGCGGGACTCGCCGAACGCGCAAACATGCGCGGGGACGATATTGACTTGAACACCCATATTCAGGATGTGGTTGATTTGTGCCAAGCCGAAAATCTGCGCGATGTGATTCTCGTCGGTCACAGTTTGGGCGGATTCATGGCTCCCATCGTCGCGGACAGAATCCCCGAGCGCGTCGCGCACATCGTCAATCTCGATGGGATGGTTCCCGAAAATGGCAAGTCGCTGGCTGACCTGATCGGCGAGACGTGGGGCTTCTTCAAGAAGAAAGCAATCGAAGGCGGTGACGAGTGGTGGTGTCCGCCGATTCTGGAATGGACGTTCGGCGTCTCTGGCGCGGACTTGGAATGGGCGCAGTCCAAGTTGACTCCGCACCCGCTGAGGACGTTGTCCACGCCCGTCGCGCTCGAAAACCCACGCGCCAAATCCATCCCGTCTACTTTCATTCTTTGCTCCGAAGGGATGACGGAGGAAGAGATCACCGCCGAAGAAAAGAAGTTCACAGGCTTGGGAATGAAATTTCTGAGTCTGCCGACGGGTCACGACGCGATGATCACCATGCCGAAGGAACTGGCAAAGATTTTGCTAGAACTTGCATAATTCGCAAACTTCACTTGCCAAGGATGTTTCATGCTGCCAAAATCTGTGATGACTTTGAACTTTGTATTGATTCTATTCCTGCTCTCCTCCTGCTCGACCGTCGCCGCCCCGACGGGAAAGGCTGGGGAAACAGAATCCGCTCCCCCGTCGGGGAATGAGGCGAACGCCAGCCCGACGCCGATCCCGCCCACCGCCACATCCCTCCCCACGTTCACGCCGACTCCCGTCAGCCGCGTCGCAAGTCCCGAAAATATCGGCGAGTTTGTGCAGGTTTACAATTATTGGGAACAGGTGAGCGAGCAGATCGGGATGCCATTGACTGACGGGGTGATTTTTGATTTTGTCATCAGCCAGGATGGGAGCAGGTTTGCGATGGGATTCTGCAAGGGAGGGACTCATTCGATGACAGGGTATTGCCTGGCGGATAGCGTGATCGCGGTGAGGGACGCGCTGACGGGAGAGGCGATTCAGACTCTCCCTGTGGGCGACCTGAGCGTTCAGTCGGTGTCGTTTTCGCCCGATGGAAAAAAACTGCTGGCGACCCTGAAAAATATGTCGCTCGATTTTGTGATGGCGCTGTACGACCTGGAGACGGGCAAGCGCGAGCGCGCGTATTTTGACGGCAAGGCGGAAGATTGGTCTTATGTCACCGCCGAGTTCAGCCCCGACGGTGAGTTGATTTTATACAACTACAAAGGCGAAGACGATATACTGGAGATTCGCAGGGCTTCGGATTGGGAATTGCTCGGTTCCAAACTGGGCGTATTCAGTTACGAGAACATCGTGTTTGGCGACGACCCGAACATCGCGTACGGCTATGGGTATGACCCCGCCGCGTTCAAATTCGTCGTCTTCCGCATTGACCTGACTACTTATCAGGTTGTGGAAGTGGCGCGTTTCGACGATGAGAATTACCTGAAGCCTAGTTATCTGAACGTCATATCGCCCAACGGGAAATGGATTGTCTTCTTTTGGTATGGAGACTCGACCCTGAAAGTCCACGATCTCGAAAGCGGCGAATTGGTCGCCACCCTCAGCGAGCCAGAAATGTTCGATATTCGCGACGCCCGCTTCAGTCCCGACAGCCGCCTGCTGTTGGCGGATGGAGCCTTCGTCTGGGATCCCGACATCTTCGATTGGTCGCCTCCCGCCTTGAACGCGTGGGATACGTCCACGTGGGAGCATACCGCCTACGTGTACGGGAGTCACAAAGACGCGGATTGGATCTGGTTCGACAAGTCGGGCGAATCGTTCATCACCGCGGACAGGGTGGAGATCATGCGCTTCACCCTCCCCGACGCGGATTTTCTCGACGCGCAAGCCAGCGTGGAGAAATATCTCGACGCCGTCAGCGCGGGCGATTACGTCACCGCCGCCGATATGTTATTCCTGCCCGAAAATAGCGCATACGAGTTACTCGTCAGCAACGGCTTCGACCCCACGGATATGCCCACTGCGCTCGAAGGCGCCTGCGCCGTGCAGGACGGCTTTCCGTGCCTGCCCCTGCGTGACATTGTCCTGGGCTACCGCGAACCCGCGGGCGAAGACGGCGTGGTATACAGATTCTTTGTCACCTTCACCGCGCCCGACGGCTCGCAATTTATCGCGTCCGACGGCACAGACGAGTTCATCATCTGGGTCGGCGCGGACGGGAAGATCATGTCCCTGCACCCTGGGGCATTGGAGTGAGAGTATTAAATGACCCAACAAACATCCACCACCGTCAACCCCTGGTCGGACGACGACAACTCTGTCTTTCTGCGCCTGCGGATGAAGACCTTCTGGAATGGCGACTACTTCGAGCGGATCATCCTCCCGCTTCTCGACCTGCCCCAAAGCGGGCGCGTCCTCGACGTGGGCTGCGGCAACGGCGGCATTTCGCTTCTTCTCGCGGAACATCGCCCCGACCTGAAAATCACGGGAGCCGATTACGAATCGAAACCCATCGAAGACGCTTCCGCGTATGCCGCGCGTAACGGACTCAAGAATCTCACCTTCGAGCAGGGTGACGCGCACAACTTGAAATACGACGACGCGACGTTTGATGCAGTTGTCTGTCAGACCGTGTTGACTCACGTCCGCGACGCGGAAACGGTCATCAGGGAAATGGCGCGCGTCCTCAAGCCTGGCGGAATCTTCTTCGCGGCGGAATACACCAACTCCGCGATGGCGAACTACGACAACGTCCACTTCGACAAATACGACGAAGCCTGGTATCGCGAGTATTATCGAATCAACCTGCTGTTCATGAAAGGCAAGAAGGCGTTGGGACGCGGGGACAATACCGTCGGCGTGCGCGTGCCGTTGCTGGCGACTCAGGCTGGATTGGATGTGTACGACGTCCGTCTCAATGACCGTGCCATGCACGGCTTCCCTCCCTATCGCCACGAGAAGCAGAGGAATTATCTCGAACTCGTCAAAACAGCGAACATCGTTGACGACGATGAAAAATGGCTGAGGCTGGATATCGAAACCGTGATGGCTGGCGGCGGCACGGAAGAGGACGGTCGCTGGTTCCATCACGCCATAGACAGCGCGGGAATCGTCCGCGCGATTGACGAGGGGACGTTTGCCGCGACGGGGTCGTTTGCGTTATATTTGACGTTTGCGAGAAAAACCTAATTCTTCGTCATTGCGAACGATGGTCGAGTAGGGCTGAGTGTTCTTCTCAGCCCGTATCGAGACCGAGTGAAGCAATCTCTGCATTCAACAAAGGGATTGCTTCGTCGGGGAGAACACTCTTCTCGCAATAACGGAAAACTCTTTGGAGACCAACATGGAATCAAAACTCACAGGACAAACCGCCATCGTCACAGGCGGCGGGCGCGGATTTGGGCGCGAGATCGCGCGCGCGTTGGCGAAGGAAGGAGTCAAGATCGCGGTGGTGGCGCGTTCGGCGGATCAACTCGCGGAGACCGTGTCGCTGATTCAAAACGAAGGCGGACAGGCAATCCCCGTCACCGCCGATGTGACCGATGTTTCCGCCGTTGCCAAGATGGTCGCGCAGGTCGAGCGCGAACTCGGCGCGGTGGATATTCTCGTCAACAACGCGGGGCGGCTCACGTCCATTGCGCCCGTCTGGGAGGCGAATCCCGATGAATGGTGGCGCGATGTGGAAGTGAACATCCGCAGCGTGTTTCTTTGCTGTCACGCCGTCTTGAAAGGCATGACCCAGCGCAAACGCGGACGAATCATCAACTTCACCAGTTCGGGCATGCCCAATGTCTCGGCGTATGATTGCTCGAAGGTCGCGGTCACGCGCTTTACGGATACGCTCGCAAGCGAAGTCAAAGAATTTGGCATTTCCGTTTTTGCCATGACCGTGGGTCCCACGCACACCGAGATGATGGATTACATGATCGAATCCGAAGCCGGGCGCAAGTGGCTGCCCGACCTGTCGAAATGGCTCGAAGGCAAATGGCAGCCCGCCGAGTTGGCGGGGACGCTGGCGGTGACTCTCGCTTCGGGCAAGTACGACGCGCTGACGGGACGCTGGGTCAGCCCTGAGGATGATTTGGATGACATGCTGAAACGGATCGAGGAAGTGGAGAAGGATGGGTTGTATGCCTGGAGCATTCGTGGCTTGAAAAATCAGGCGGGGTAAGGTCAATGAATCGCTTTACAGATGTTGTAAAATTAATTGACGCGGCGTCCGTGCAGCGTTGGCGTTTATGTTATAAACGCGTCTGCATTATTGCCCATATATGAAAAGCCAACACGTACCCCTCCTCAAACGCCTGCAATCCTTCGAATTCCTGCGCGGGTTGGATTCTGCCATACTAAAAGATTTGGCGGGTAAATCGGCGTGGAAGGTGTACGCGCCCAACGAAGTCATTTTTTGGGAAGGCGACCAGCAATCAAATTTGTATTATCTGCAATACGGCTCGTTGAAGGTGTTGAAGTCCGCGCCCGACGGGCGGCAGCAGGTGTTACGCTTCATTAACGCGGGCGAGGTGTTCAACGAAATTGCCGCGCTTGCGGGCAAACCCAACCCCGCCACCGCCATCGCGCTGGAAGAATCGGGGTTGTGGTTGATTCCGCGCGGCGCGTTGTATCTCGCCCTGCCAGCCATGCTGGAGTATGTTTTTGCAAAGGTCGGGCTGGATCGCAAAGCAGTCTTGCTGCTGAAGCGAATCACCGCGCCGCAGACGACGGTTTTGCCTAACGGCGACAAGGTCACATTTGGCGACGGCTTGCGCGTGACCGTCGAAAAGAAAAATGGCAGGGTGGACGAAGCCGCGCTGAAAAAAGAGTTGGACAACATGATGAAACGCTGGGAGCCAGCCCTGCGCCTGCTCACCGAAGACATCCTGGTCAATCCGCTTTCGTTCTCGCGCATTCTCACCAGAGGCTGGCGGCACTTGCCCAAGTTTGGCGGCACGGTAGCAGACGAGTTGAAGCGCCTCTTTAGCGACGATTCAGTTCGCGCCGCGATGTCGGGCGTTTTGCTGTACACGGGTCTGCCACCTGAAAAACAGCCCGCCATTTCGGTGATGGGTCTGGTGACGCTCTTTGGCGACGGCTTTCATTTGCCCGAGGGCGGCATGGGCAAAGTGCCCGAGGCGCTCAGTCAGGCAATGCTCGCGCACGGCGGAGAAATCCATTTGAATACGCGGGTGGATAAAATCATCGTCAAGGATGGTCGCGCGCGCGGCTTGGAAATTCGCGGGCAGGGCTTGGTGGAAGTGGATGCGGTTCTTTCGACGGTCAGCGGGATGCTAACCTTCGGCTCTTTACTCGCTGACGAGGATTCCCCGCCTCGCTTGAAGCGCATGGCAAAAGAAGCGAATCTATCGCACAGCGCGTTTTCGGTGCAACTCGGTTTGCGGAACAAAATAGACGCGCCCAGTCATTCGCATTGTTTCCTGCCGCCGATGGAAAATCAAAGCGATGTGTTCACTCCCTGCGACGAAGGTGTAAAGTGGCTGGTGTACGACGCGCCGACGGTGACTCTGCCCGAACTCGCGCCCGCGGGCGGAAGCGTGATCGAAATGTATCCGCCCGTGCGCCGCGACTTGCCGCTCGACGATTGGAGCGAAGAGAAAAAAGAGGCGGTTCTCGAAAAAGCGGTGGCGGCTCTGTCGCGCGTTCATCCATTGGACATTGCCGTCAAGCGCATCGTCAGCCCGAAGGATTTCAGCGTCAATCTGAATTTGTATCGCGGAGCAGTGTACGGTTTGTCGCCGCAGATCGCGCCGTGGAATCACTTCCCACATCGCACGCCGATTCAAGGCTTGTACCAGACGGGGCAGACCACCTCCCCAGGCTACAGCGTGGGGCGAGCCGCCACGTCGGGCATCCTCGCCGCCGAAACGCTGATGACGGAATAGAGACGCGAAGATTTAACATCCAACGCAACACAAACACAACATCAAAGGATATTCACGATCAATATGAAGAAACTGTTCTTGGCATTGGTAATGATTACGTTAGCCGCCTGCGCGCCATCCACGCTATCCACACCCGAAAATACCCTCGTTGCGCCTGTGACGGAAGCGCCGACAGAAAGCCCAACCGCGCAGGGGAACGGTTGCCCTGCTGAGATAGCAGGCATGAAACTGCTGATAAACGAGGAGAATGGATACTGCCTGCTGTACTCCGCTGACCACTCCGTGATTCTGCCGCATTTGATTGTCATCAATCCCGTCAATGCGCCTGGGGATGTCCCTGGGGAGGCTTGGGCGGAAATCGTGATGGAGCCAGCGTCGGGTCGCACCGCGGCGCAAGTGGCGGACGCTCAAATTGCAGAATGGGGTGAGGGCTTCGGCATCACGCGGAGCGAGATTCTGGTGGACGGTCAGCAGGCAATTGTGGTGGACGGACTCCCCGGTCCGGACTCGCAACGCAAGGTTTTCGTGGTCGGCAACGAGCGTCTCTACACCTTGGCGTTCCTGCCGTGGTTTCCTTCCAATGACCCGAGCCAACCTACGCCGCTGGAAAATCTATATGCGACGATTGTGGGAACGATTCACTTTTTGCCGTAGGATGCGGGCTTTCACTCAAAACGCAAACCCAAAAGCGATCGCCATCCCGCACAGCATCACATCGAAGACAACCAGCAACAGCCACATCAGCCACTGCGCGTGCGCCTTTTTCTCCAGCACCGCATCGGAGGGGTTGTTCGGATCGTAGAACACTATCACCTGCGCGCCTTAGGGATATTTCGCGATCACCCGCCCCGCGCCCGTGCCGCCCACTTCCATCCCCGGCGCGATCTTTGCGCCTTGATACGTCTGCCCGCCGACTTGATACGAATATTGCACAACGGGATAATTCACGCTTCCGCTGTCGCCTGAACGCCTGCGCTCCAAATAGGATGCCAGCACCGTTCCCATCGCAGACGACCAACCTTGCACCGCGTTCATTTTCCGCTGGGTGAAAAAAATAATCGCAAGAAAGACCACGTTCAATATTACGAAAACACAACCAAGAATTCCAACTGTCAGCATGGATTCGTTGCTCATATCTGCTCCTTGTTGTTTGTACTTCGTATTACGTACTTCGTATTGCGTATTCCGCACCGCGTATTACGTAGTACGCAGTATTCATCCCTCATCCCTGAACAAAAGTCTCCAATCTCCAGTCTCTAATCTCCAATTCTCCAATTACGAATTACCACTTACCAATAACTCCCTCACCTCACCGTCACCTGCACCACCGCGCTATCCACGTGCTGATCGGTTCTCACTACCTGCAACTGTATGGCATACAACCCGCTCAAGCCATCCGTGTTCCACTCGGCGAGTAGACCATTGGTCACGGGCGCGTTGCCTTCGCCGATCTGAATCCACTCTTGCGGATTGAGTCCCTGCCCGATCAATACGCGATATGATGCAAAGTCTGCGCCAGCCGCGGTGCCGTTGACTTGCACCACTCCGCCCACCTCCGCAAACAATTCGGGGAAAGTGATATTCACATCGGGATTCGTCGGCGGGGCTTGAATGACATCATACGAGGAAGGCGGAATCGCCACGCCCGCGCTCTCTGCCCACGCGCGCGCATCGGACGGAACGACAAGATACACGCGCTCCTCAATTAATTGCGGCAACGTGAACACGGTGGCAAGCAAACCTGTCTCGCGGTTGATGGCGTACTTGCGATACATGTTATCGGCTTGCACAGGTTCGTTGCCCTGCAAGAAAACTTCATTCACCACGTTGGGACAATCCGATGTCGGCAACATGCCCGACGGATCGCACACATTGATCACCGAAACACCCGCAGGCAATGACCAATCTTCGGCGGGTAAATTTTGCGAGGCAACTTGCATCAACGCGTTCCACAACACACTGGAAATGCGCGGCGATAAATTTGTTGATTCGCGCGAACCTGCCCACACAGCAACCACGCGCAACGGCGAATAACCGATCGTCCACGCATCGAGCGCGTCTTCAGTTTGACCCAACATCACCGCGGCGGGTCTGCCTACGTTGAACGCGCTTGAATGATCCACACGCGCCGATTCATCGCTCAGCGAATGATTGATCAAATACGCAAGCGCGGGCGTGACCACAGGCTTCGCTTGCGGCGTCGTCCAATCGAGCCACACGCTGTCGTCGTTACCCTCCACTATCAAAATCGTCACCGACGTAAATTCATCATTGATGCTCTGCCCAAAATGCACGCCCTGCTCCGCGAACACGCCATACGCGCTCGCCGCGTCCACCAACGACAGATCAACGTTACGCGCGACTCCAAACGACGACATGATGTTGTCCACATTTTCAACGCCCATTTGCGATAGCACTTGCGCGGCGGGCGCGGGATAATCGTTCACCAACGCTGTCCGCAAACGGATGGGTCCGTGATACGCGCCGTCAAAATTTTGGATTTCCGTTTTACCGGGGATGTCCCACACTAATGAAGCGGGACTCAAGCCTCGGGTGAATCCAGTCAAATAGACAAACGCGTCTAACGCGGACCCCGACCTGTGCGCGCCTACGAGAGGCGTTTCTCGCCCCTCGAACGTTTCGCCGACCACCGCGAGGATTTGTCCCGTTGTTGGATCGGTGATGATCGCGCTGGCAGATGAATCGGGAATCGTGACCGAAGGCGGCAGAGCGGATAAGAATCGCAACGAGTCACATTGAATGGATGGATCAGGCAGACCCGCGAGTCGCGCCGCGTAAAACGCGCTGACGCATGAGGCTTGTTGTTGCACATTGAAATCCAATGTTGAGATGATCGTCAAGCCGCCGCGTTCGATACGCGCGCGCGGGAATTGCGAATCCAATTGGGCGAGGAGCAGGTTGACGAAAGCCGCGGCAGGTTGAACGTCGGGAGGAGGCGGTGGCTGAAAGAAGGGAGATTCTCCCAGCGCGTTGGCTGTCGCTTCGTCCGATAAAAATCCAAGAGCCGACATCTTCCGAATCGTTTCGTGTCCGCGTTCGATGGCAGTCTGCGGCGCGTCGTGCGGATTCAGACTCGGCGAGTCGCTCACCGCCGCGAGGATGGCGGACTCGGCAGTGGAAAGTTGCGTGGCGGATTTTCCGAAGTAGAGTTGCGCCGCGCTTTCGGCGCCGAACGCATAGCGACCGAAGTGCGCCGAGTTGAGATACCACTCGAGGATTTGTGCGCGCCCGAATTGCGACGTGATCTGCGCGGCGAGGATGCGTTCACGCAACGCGCGTCGGAATGATGGCGGCTCGTTGAAGAGGAGGAGATCGGAGACGAGTCGTTGCGCGAGGGTGGTGTGTAATTGGTAATTGGTAATTGTGGCGAGGTCGTAGCCCGCGTGATCGTAAAAATTTGGGTCGGAGGTGGCGATGACGGCGTCGGCGAGGGATTGAGGAAGATGTTGCGGGTTTGCGTCGCTGAGGGGAATGTAACGGCGCGGAGAATCATCGGGCGCGAAGGTGAATAAAATATGTTCGCGCGTGCGGTCATAGATGCGCGTGGGTTGGAGGAGGAGCCCGTTGGGAGGATTGAGGAGAATTGGGAGAGTTTGTATCGAGGGCAGGTCGCGCGTGAGGCTCACATACGCAAACGCAGTGACGATGATGAGCGCGGCAATCACCAACGAAAGGATCATCCCCGCGCTGACGAAGAGACTGCGCTTGCGAGAGTCGCTGGCGTGTTGTTTGGCGAGTCGCCGCTCGCGCCGCGCGCGCAGGATGGGGAGGGTGGAGGGCATGGGGGAATTGTAAAGGCTTGTCGTGAGTTTGTCGAAGGGAGGAAGGAGGAAGGATGATTATGGAGGAAAGACGAAAGAGGAAAGATGGTGGAAAGTAGAAAGTGGATTATGGTGTTATTGTGAATTTCACCCCTCGATCAATTCCCCCTGTCATTTCATCAAAGTAGCTTTTCTAATTCAGGGATCAAGGGCGGCAAGTCGTTTTGGACTGTATCCCACATTACTTTTTCATCCACCTTGAAATACACGTGCACGATCCGATTCCGCATGGCGCGCATCAAACTCCATGGGATGGAAGTGTGCGCTTCTTCCACTTCTTCGGGAATTTGATTCGCCGCCTCGCCAATGATGATGAAATTCATCTCGACCGCGCGAATCGATTTATCGTCTTCCTTGAATGTTTCGAAATCCATGTCCGCTGTGAATTTCTGGATTTCGGCAATCGCGCTGAGAATATCACGAATACGGTCCTGCCAGCCTCTAGGTGACATGGATCAATTCCCCCATCACGCGCTCGCGAATGTAGGGTTTCAAGCTGTCGGGAGTCCCAAGGTCAACGGGACAGCCGAGTAATTTTTCAAGGTAATCCTGCAACGCGAACAAGCCGAAATAACCGACGGGGCGGTTGAACTCGACGAGCAAATCCACATCGCTGGAGGTTGTGGCGTCATTCCGCGCGACAGAGCCAAACAGCAACAGGGATTTGACGCCGAATTGTCTTTCCATTTCGGCGTTCTTTTGCCTCAAGAGTTGAATAACGGCTTCCTGTTTCATGTCGAATATTATACGCTATCCTTCGATCAAATCTCCCAGCCATTCCATCAACCCGCCTGAGCCATTTTCTGGCAGATCGCTCTTCACGGTTCCAGTCCAGCCGTTGATCAACACGAGATGCTCGCGCCCGCCGAAGGGAAGTTCGGTCATCCACACAGGGAGCAGGGTGAGGCGGAAGGATTCGACCATCATCTTTGACGATGATGTGGAAATGAGTTGCGCGGGGGCGATGAGCGCAGGCAGTTCGCGTTTGTAGCGGGCGAGCGCTTGCACGCGAGCGTCGAGCGAGGCTTCCGCCATCGGGATGTCGTACACTTCGGCGGGCCAGTTCGCAAGATAACCCGCTTCGTATGGCTTGACGGCTTTCAATTCAAAGGTGGGAATCAATTGTTGGAAGACGCCTGAAAGTTTTCGCGCGGCAGGGATGGGCAGGTCGTTGATCAAAACGGGATACGAATCGGAGACGCGCTTCATCCGCATTTCAGATGTTGGTTGGCCGAAAACACCTTTATCATTTTCATACATTTCGCCCACATACTGAATTTCACCGCCGATGTCGAATGTCCATAACGGGAGATAAACGCCGCGCGGCAGATCAACTTTCTTTTCGGGTTGAATCTTGTTTTTCTCCACCCATTCGACCAAATATTTGATCGCGCGTTGTTGATCGAATTGATGCGGGATGATGCCATCGGGCGCGAGCAGTTGCTCCTCCGATTCCCAGTTGACGACGTGAGGCGAGCCGCAATAGACGCATGTGGTTGAAATTTGATTCGGCGGCAGGATGAACTCGCATCCGCAACCTTCGCAGTGGAAGACTTGCTGGTTCAACGGCTTGCCGTGTCCGCGCGCGGTTGCCATGGCGACGATGAAATCCTTTTCCCCCGCAAGGGGGGCGGCGCCGGGTTGCCCAACAAACTTTTGATTGCGCGAACAGTATTCGCACGTCAGCGATTGACCGTCGGGAGAGAACGACATCCGCCCGCCGCATTTGGGACACATGAATCGCTCGGCGTCTGCGGAGCGCAATCCCTCAGGCGGGAGAGGCAGATGGTCGGGGTCAACGATCTCGTCCGCTTTGAGTTTGCCGTCGAGGATCGCCAGCGCGCGCCGCGCCCGCGCGTGTTGCAGATTATGCGCGAGGCAATTTTCCAACGCTTTGCGCTTTTCGGCTTTATCGTCAATCAACTGGCTCATCCAAAACCATGTTTCGGCGAGGACATCGTGATCGTGGCTCATGTAGGCGGCGCGATCCAAGTAGCGGAGCGCGGCGTCTTTGTGTCCCGCCTTCGCTTCGATGATTCCACTGCGTAATAATTCTCTGCCGTAATCGCTGAACATCAATTAAATCTCCTTTACGGACCCGCGCACACATAATGGATCAACAAGTCGCTTCGATCTCTCGCATTTCCATCTATGGACAATTCACCGGGATAATAATCTCCGCGCGTGAGAAGCGCAATGACCATATCTTGCGGATTGGGAGTATCAACCATCAGTTGTATCTCAAACTCCCCGCCGCGCGAATCAGGCGGAAGGTCGGCAGGAATCGTCAGGTAGTCCTCCGGCACGATCTCTCGGAAGGGTATCCCTTTTTGAGCGACGATATTTTGCCTCTCGTCCAAGATGGTGAACAACAATTTTCCATCCGAATCATCAGGCACAGATTTGATGAACACAGACACCGACTGCAATCTGCCGCAGAAATTCGTAAACGACTGGCGGACTTCAACCCCATCATAAATTTCGGCTTGCGGGGCGTCTTCCTTTTCAAGATTTTTGTAGGTGGGCAGGGCGCACATCCCTCCTACATAGGCGTCATAGCCGCAGTAGGTGTAATAGGTTGTGTAGATGCCGATGGAGAAAAACACAGCGGTCAGCAGGATCGAGCCGAGACTAAAAAATTCCGCGAGCCGTCGTCTTTGTTCATTCGCCGCGACCAACCCTGCGAGACCCAGAAAAAACATCGGCGCGTATGGGATGTAATAGCGTCCATGCTTTGCGAGGGCAAGGACTCCGCCGGTGGCGTAATTCCCAACGAAGGCGACCGTGTAGGTTACGATACAAGCAAACACGAAGAACCCGATCAAAAAGAATCGAACCCCGCGAGGGATCGTCACACGTCCCGGCTCGGCAACGAATGCGGCGATGAGACCGATCAGCCAAATCAGATACAGCGGACTGGGGACTTTGCCTGCCCAATATCCATACGCGGCGATCCAGCCTTGGACTTGATACGGAAACGTCAGAACCATTCCCTGCACGAGCGGCGTGATGAATCCCATCGGGTCCGAAAGCATCGAACTCATCTGGCGCGGGACGCTTTGCTCTCCGCCTTGTCCGTATGTCGAAACATTGGTCGCGTAGACCGACCAGCCAACATTGAATATAGCCGATGCCGCCAACACGACGCCTAACAATAGAATCCATTTTTTTGAGGGGAAAGGATGCCGAACGAGAAGCAATAACAGCGGAAACAAAATAATCGCGCCGGGCTTTGCGCATCCCAGCAACAATGAAAGAAGGACCAACGCCCAAAGAGACGAAGACTTAATCTCCTGCTTTTCGTTCAGATAGATTCCGAGGACCAAACCGATGAAGGCGAAACTAAGTCCGTTCGTGAAGCCGTCCCCGTTCAGCGTGGACGCTTGAAACATGGCGCTGGGTGAAAGCGCGAGCAAAGCAAAGACCCACTTGCCGAACGGAATTTTGCGGATGGCGAAATATCCGCACAGGACATAGATCATCAACCCAGTGATCCGCAGAAGAATGATCGTCGGCAGAATTGGGAAATCGAACTTCCACCATAAGTATCTGCCGAGCAATGCCTGCGGTAAAAAAATGACAGGCGAATAGATGGACTGCGTCCCCTGCCCGTAACGAAGATTATCAGAAGCGCCAAACCGCCGCAGAAAATTTTCGCGGCTGAACAAGTCGAAGGCAGGCGACTGCGCGAGCCTGCGTTGATACGAAAGTTCAAACACCTCCTGGTGAATGCTCACGTTTGAAAAAACGGGCAGGTACTCATTCTCCGACATGTAATAAATGCGCACGAGATGCCGCTCTTCGTCGAAGCCCGCTCCATACGGAATTGTCACGCAATAAAAAATTCCGATCAGCAAGCCAGCGATCAGAAAAAAATTTGCCGCGTCAAACAATTTATTTTTTCGTTCGATCACTCCGCGTTCTCCTTTCGCTTGCGCGCAATCGCATCCGTCATCTTTGCCACGCGCGTCATCTCTTTCACATCATGCACGCGGATGATGTCTGCGCCGCGCGTGATGCCCACTGCCACGGTCGCGGCTGTCCCTTCGACTCGCTGGTCGGCGGGCAGATCGAGCGTGAAGCCGATGAACGATTTTCTGGATGAGCCCAACAGCACGGGATACCCCAACGCGCGGATTTCATCCAGCCTGTTGATCAACTCGAGATTATGCTCGCGCTTCTTTCCGAACCCGATGCCTGGGTCCAAGATTATGAGCGACTCTTCCACCCCGGCCTTTTTCGCGATCTCCACGCTGACGAGTAGCTCGCGCTTCACATCTTCGATCAGATCTTCATACTCGGAGCCAATGTACGCATTCCCAAGCCGCTCACGGACTTCGACACTCGCGGGATTACTGCGGTTGTGCATCAGGATCACTGGCACACGAAAAGCCGCCGCAACCGAAGCAAGCCGAGGGTCGGCACGAAGCGCCCAGACGTCGTTGAGAATGTTCGCGCCTGCTTTGAATCCCGCCTCGGCAACATCCGCTTTGGAGGTGTCAATCGAGATGAGCGCGTCGGGAAAATTTTTGCGGATGTCTTGAATGACGGGGATCACGCGCGCGAGTTCTTCCTCGGCGGTGACGGGTTGCGAACCGGGGCGAGTCGATTCGCCGCCGATGTCGAGGATGTCTGCGCCGTTTTTCAAAAATTGTTTTGCTTGTTCGAGTGCGGGAGACTTGCCCTCACCCCGTCCCTCTCCCGAGGGGAGAGGGGGTATCAGCCCGTCGCCTGAAAATGAATCGGGCGTGATGTTGAGGATGCCCATCACGTATGTTTTGCTTCCCCACTTGAATGTGAAGTTTCCAACTTGCAGAGAGTCGGATTTCATCGCGCGTGTTTGTTTGTATGCAACTTGCGCTTCGACTGCGCGGCGCGAACATCACGCGCCACTCCGCTCAGCGCGGAAATCATGGGATCTGATCCAACGGGCGCGCGAGCCAGGCTTCGGCTTCGTTGATGTCGGAAAAAATTTTCATCGCGGCGGCGGTGCCTGCCAGCGCGAGCGCGGCAACTTCGCGGATCGAGCCTGCCACTTTTTCATCGGCGACGACAACCGCGACGCGAATATTTCTTGCAGACGGATCGCTGTTCGCTTCGACCGCCGCGCGGATGGCTTTTTCGGGAATCTCTTTCACCGCGCGTAAGTCGTATAAATTTCGCGTGCGTCCTGTTGCGCCAAGCAAATGTTCCATCGCAAATTCGCGCCAATCGTTGAGAGTCGCGTCGGATAGATCGGTAAAGGTAAGCGTCATGCCGCCATCGCCGCGCCGCACGACGGTCATGCCGACGCCGGGTTTGGGTTTCCAATTGAGGGGTTTGATTTCAGTCATGGGAATGCCTCCGAGGTGATTATATCGTACCAAACCTCTTTACCGCGAAGCGCGCGAAGAACGCGAAGAAAACCTTTAACTCTTTGCGACCTTAGCGGTCTTTGCGGTTCGTTTTTTCCAACACACTCAGGATGTATTCCGCCGTGCGTTTGCCCGACATTCCATCGGTGAAGGTGATCTCATCCGCGACGAATTTCCGCCTCTCCTCCGCGTCGACGGTTGGATTCGCCAAGTAGAGATTTAACGCGTCTCGAAGCTGACTCTCGTTTTCGGCGACGCGTCCTGCTTTCGCCTCGCGGAATCGTTTGTGCGTGGGCCAGTCGCCAATCTCTTTCAGTGACAGTGAAAATTTATTTTTCTTATTCCACCCCCCAGGGATATCAATCGTCGCGGCGATCATCGGCGTATCGTGGACAGCGGTCTCGACCAGCATCGTCGAATAGACCGTCACCACTACATCCGAATATGCCATCATGGAGGATTTCTCGTCCATGTCTTCGCCGCCGTAGTAGCCGAGCGATCCGCCCAACGCGACGGGTTGGACAACGTGGACGTGCGGATATTTCTTCTCTAAATCAAATACTCTTGCGCGTTCTTCGGCGAAGATCTTCGGCCTATCCTGAAAATGACTCGGGTGCAGTCGAATCAACAACTGCGAAGGTTCTGCCAACGAATCGGATGAGACCAACTTCGCCAATGCTTCGATGTTCGGATAGTTCGGCGCGAAATGGACAAAACTACTGGCGTACGAAATTAATTTGCGATTGGGATCGAGTTTATGTAACTTGAAATATTCATCACGCGGCATGAGCCATTGCTTGCGGAAGTATCCATCATACGATGGGATGCCGCCGATATTGACGTTTTCAGGCTGCCAGTCCGAGCCGTAGACCAGTTCATCCTTTTGCAGTTGCGACCAACACGTTGCATACTGCACACCCGCGCCTGAGACGTTGTACGACGATGAATTGTCCCAGCCGACGATGACGGTCATGTTTGGGATTCCGCGTTTGGCGGATTCGCGCAGGAGGTAACGATCCATGCGCCAGCCTGGAGTCGAAGCGATGACTAAATCGGGTTCGTATTTGTCGAATAAGTCAGAATAAATATTTGTTGTGAAGCGATTTTGAATCTTCACAAGGAGTTTTCTTGCCCATGAAAAATTTCGCAATAACAAAATCATCAATGCAGATGGAATCCAAATCCCTAAGCGAAACTTCCAACCGTTCTCTGCCCACACTTCCCAGATGTGACTGTCCATGGCTTCGGTGTTGATGCGGCGCGAACCGCCGACGCGGCGCAGGTAGGCGAGGAGCCATTGGAGGCGGGGTTGAATTTTTTTGGCATAGTCGTTGGCTTGTTGGAGGCGGAGGCTTTCGAATGTAAGACCGTGAAGCGTGAAGCGTGAGGCGAGCTGTGCGACAATCGCATCATCGGTGAGGAGGATGACGTCGACGCCCGCGTTGAGCAATGTTGGGATAACGTCGCTTTGCAGGAAGTAGATGATCGCCATGCCGTGGTCGGCGGAGATGAAGATTCTTTTAGTCATGTAGTTTGGTGGTCGCGTGGTTGGATAGTCGGAAGATGATCCGCTTCTTTCCTGGTTTGAACTGATTCGGCTTCGGGAGATTCTATCTCATCTTCAACCCCGCCCGACGATGAACCATCGGGCTATTCCTACAAAGGACGCTATAAGCGTCCTAGCCGACTTTCAGTCGGCTTTGTAAATGTAGCACGGACGTTCACGTCCGTGCGGGATTGCCATGCCGTGGTCGGCGGAGATAAAAATTCGTTTCATATCTGATGGGTTTTACTCGCTTCGAGATTCGGCGGGATAAATCCCTGCCTCAGTACGTGAAAGTCCGCTCAAAGCGGACTCGCGCATCCAGCGCGAAGCGCTTCCATGTACTGAGCGTGCGGCTTCAGCCCAGCGTTTGCCATACCGTGGTCGTCGGAGATGAAAATGCGTTTCATATTTGATGGATTTTACCCGTTTTGAGACTTAGCAAAACACACATACCGACTTGTAGATTCGCCAAGAGTGCGGGAAAAATTGTCAACTATGGCTTTTGCCCAGTAAGTTCTTCGTATTTCTTGAAATCGGCGTCAGCCTCGACAGTTTTGCCAAGCGCTTGGTAAGCTAAACCACGAGGATAGTAAGGATCTGCATTTTTGGGATCAAGTTCTATTGCTTTGTCGAAATCTTGAATAGCAAGCTCATATTCCCCAAGCAACGCATAAGCAAGTCCACGATTGAAGTAAGCATATGCATCTTGAGGATTAAGTTCTATTGCTTTGCTGTAATCTTGAATTGAGAGCTCGTGTTTTCCTTGGTTATCATAAGCAAAGCCGCGATTAAGATAAGCCTCTGCATCTTGAGGATTAAGTTCTATCGCTTTGTTGAAATCTTGAATCGCTTGCTCGTTTTCTTCTAAAAAATAATAAGCTCGACCACGAAAGAGGTATGCATTTGCGTCCTGGGGATTGAGTTCTAAAGCCTTATTGTAATCTTGAATAGAGTGTTGATATTCTTCCAAATCACTATAAGCTAAACCGCGACTGATATAAGCTGTCGCATCTTGAGGGTCAAGCTCTATAACCTTATCAAAGTCTTGAATAGCACGTTCATATTCTCCAAGGAAGCCAAAGGCTACGCCTCGGTTACGGTAAATGAATGGGTTTTGTGGATCAAGTTCTATAGCCTTATCATAATCTTGGATGGCACGCTCATAATACCCCAGATAAGCATAAGCTAAACCACGATTAAGATAAGCCCGCTTGTCTTGAAAGTTTTGGATACCAAATTCGAAGGCATTGTCAATATCTTGTATGGTGCGCTCATATTCCCCTAACACGAAATAAACCGAACCACGATTGAGATAAGCAAGTGGGTTTTTGGGGTCAATCTCTAAAGCCTTATCGAAATCTTGAATAGCACGTTCATATTCTCCTAAATTGGTATATGCACTTCCGCGATCATTGTAAACGCCTGTCAATTGAGGATCAATTTCGATAGCTCTATTGTAATCTTGAATGGCACGTTCATATTCTCCTAAAGCTCTATGAACGCTTCCACGATTGAGATAAGCCTCTGCAAATTGAGGGTTGATATCAATCACCTTATCAAAATCTTGTATAGCACGCTCGTAGTCTCCTGAAATCGCATAGACCGAACCACGATTAAGATAAGCTCGTGCATATTGAGGGTTGATCTCAACAGCTTTGTCATAGCTTTGAATAGCACGCTCGTAGTCTCCTAACAACATATAAGCTAAGCCACGGTTGTAATAAGCAGCTGAAAATTGGGGATTATGTTCAATAGCATGGTCAAAGTCTAGAACAGCTTGGTCTAATTTATTGATATCACTCTTTGCGATGCCCCTATAGAAATAGATATTAGCAAGATTCTCAAGAATCTCTGGTTTCTCTTTCATATTTTGAATTGACAGATCAAACCGAGCAATAGCAGAGTCGTAGCGGTAAGATTCGTAATCAATGATGCCAGCCAAAAATGAGATTAATGCACTTGTCTCTAAACCTGCCTGTTGCTGAAAAGAGAATGATTCGAGTTCCGCTAATGTTGTAGATGGTTGTAAGGTTGTACTTTCTTCAAGAGGATAAAGTTGTTCAGGAGTCAGATTTTCGATATGCACGGTGATATTCGGGTTTTCAGTGGGACGATACCATCCCCAAAGCACAATATCAGCTAGATAACGCTCGCCTAATTTGCGTGCATAATCGCTACCCTGAGTTAATGTAATAACATCATCGATAATTACAATTTCGACATCTTCATCATTTGAAAAATCCGCATTCAGATTTTCTATGATTTCATTACGTAATCCATATACTTCTTCCGGCCCCTCGAAGGCGGCAATCATTATTACTAATTTTTCTTTGAGCTCCTGTCTGTGTTTCCCAAGTAAATACATTCCCACAAGTGCGCTCAATAATAAAATCACTAAACCAACCCTTACAATTCGCCTAGCAGGTTGAGAATATCGAGGACTTGTTTCTGGGATCTTGGCTCCTATTGGAAATGAGACCTTCAAATATACAGTCTTTTTACTGAACCCCACCCATCCCAACATAATGACGATGATGATTAATGCTGCGCCTGCTGTTATAGATGTCACCGTCTCCTGATCCCCCAACCACATCTTATAGTAGTTATACACCAAAGTAATCACCCCAATAAAGCCTGCAAGAGGTAGCCACAATTTCTTGAGCAGTTCAAAGAGATCGTTATCAGGCGGTTTGTCTGGCATAATCGCTCCGTATACTATTTATACCTAACATTCGTTGAAAATGTCATCTTTAACCCTACGAATAATACCAACTGAAAATCCTGTTATACACCGCCAGCAAAATCTTCTTGATAAACCCAACTTCCAACACGCGCTTTCCCCATCCAACTTTCTTCTTTCCTCTTTCTTGTCCCAACTCCCCTCTCAAATACCCCAGCGTATTGGACATATTCATCGCCAGCGGATCGGAGACCATCAGCCGCAACAAGCCCGCATCGTTCATGCGCTTGTCCAACTGGCGGACTTGCCCCATCGGCTTGTCCATGTCAAAGGGCAGGAAAAGTTGGCTTGAATTCATTTTTACAAGTGAGTATAATGCATGTATAAAAGCCGCAAGGCTTACCCCGTCTCGCGAAAAGTGGCCGCCTGTGGCCGCCTGCCCCCATCTATGTTGATGGACAAGGCTAGCGAGACGGGTTGCTTTAATACTCGAATACTTCTACCAACTTGTCCTTTATATAATCAATGGCTTCGCTGTCGTTCTTTGTATCACGGCGAAGGATTGCTCCCGCCACTAGATCTGCAACTTGAATCAAGTCTTCACTTCGGGAGCGTCGGAAGAAAACGCGGCTAAACCCATGCTGAATACCACGCACTTTCAACATGCGTTTTAATTTGACCAATGCGACATTGGCAGAGCCAACTTCATCCAAAATCAGGGTTCCCTTCTCGCGGACTTTTATGGGAATACGGTCTATCAATTCGGTAACAAGATACAGATAAAAATCCATTCCGTCGAGGATGCGAAGAGGCTCAGGGATTGTAGTCTTATCCACAATCAACGCCCAAGCCTTGAAGTTGGCCGCTTGAAGAGCAGATAGAGTCTTCTCGCGCAATTTCTTTGTAGTTAACACATTGAAATGAAATTCAAACCCTTTTGCGTAGTGTTCGCGTTTACGCAAATTTTCCAAAACAGAACGAAGTCCGTCGGCATCCTGAGTACCAACGAGCGCAACCACAAAATAACGAGAGGCTCCCTTTTCAAAGTTGAGACTGGCATCTCCCGCTTCATCGCCTGCAAGTGTAAAAGTTGTCATTGGATTAACCTTCCGCTATGAATAGTACCAACCAAAGATCTTGTTATACACCGCCAGCAAAATCTTCTTGACAACTCCAACTTCCAACACGCGCTTCCCCAAGCCTTCTTTCTTCCCCTTCGGGGACGATGTCTTTCCTCTTTCCTTCCCCAACTCCCCTCTCAAATACCCCAGCGTATTGGACATATTCATCGCCAACGGATCAGGGACCATCAACCGCAACAAACCCGCGTCGTTCATGCGCTTGTCCAACTGGCGGACCTGTCCCATCGGCTTGTCCATGTCAAAGGGCAGGAATTGTTTCAGTGAGGATTTATACGCGGTGAACTGCCAGTGACTCGCGCCAACCATCGCGGTCACGTCCTTCGACTGCGCTCCGCTCCGCTCAGGACGGTAAGTCAATCTCCAGTCTCTAGTCTCCGCATAGACTTTTCTATTCTCTTCCTCAGTCTGCCCCAGCGACAAGTTGAATTCCAAAAACGTTTCCCACGGAATGAATTGACCTTCTTCCAACTTCGCGTTTTCCCGCGCCCACTTGAGAGTCGACTCGTAAAACTCAGGCGGCGTGCGGAAGGGACGCGCCGTCACCATGCCAACATTTGGAAAAGTCTCTAAAATTTCAACGGAACGCGAGAGCCACTTCGGGGAGAACAACACGTCGCTGTCGGTGTAGGCGATGATCTCGCCAGGCGCGCCCACCAGCATCACATTCCACGCGCCGCCCTTGCCCATGTTCTTTTCGGACAGAATCAAATATTGGATTCGCCCTTCTTCTTTTTCTTTCACGAGAAAGTCGCGCACTTCGGCGCATGAACCGTTGTCAAAGACCATCAAGTCGAAGGGCAGACCCGCGTCCTTGCGCATGGATTCGAGCGAGACTTTCAGCACCTCGAGCGTCTCAGCGTAGAATCCGCTCAGGAAGGGGATGTAGTTCAACAAAGCCACGGTGATCCGTTCGGGCTTGGCAACATCTTTGACGAACTTGGCAGGGTTTTGACCTTTACGCATTTTCGATTTCCGATTTACGAATTACGATTTACGATTTTTTTGATTCGCTTCTGCCATCTCTTCGGTCTTACAACATTCTCGATCATATTTTCTGGCAAAAAGAAAAAGATCGCACGCAAAAACAATTCCAACTTGCGCGTCAATCTCAGCGACGTCATCTTCGGGCGGATAAGTTTACCATCCGCGAGTTGATGCGTCGCGTCTAAAATTGTGTAGCGCACATTCGCCTGTCCGCCCGCGAGACGGATATTTTCATTCGTTTCGGGATGTTCGTGGTGCGATTTGCCATCAGGCAGATGCGAGTAATCGTGATTTTGATGCACGATCATCACCGACGGCGTGCAATCAATCACAGCCCAGCCTTCCTTCCGCGCTTTGTAGATCATCCAATTGTCCCAGCCCGCGCGACCGATCGTAAAGTTCGGGACATCTTGATAACAGGATTTTGGGAAGAGGAAAAAATCGCTTCCTGCGGGACGGTGGAGAGAGCCTACTGCGTAAGCCATACTGCGTAATTTGTCTTGCCAGTCATTGGCGAACTCAAGCGGTTGAGTTACATCGAGATCCCAACGCTGACTAAGAAGGACGAATTTCGACCTTTGACTTTTGACATGCTTTGCGGCTTCAATAAAATCATCCATCAAAATCATATCCGCGTTGACGATGCACAGCAGGTCGCTGTCCGAGTGTTCGCGGGCAAGTTGAAACATGGATGAGATCAGCGGCACGCCCGATTCATTCCGCGCCACGTTGGGGATGTGCTTCACACCCAATTCACGCGCGGCTTCGGCAAGACCCGTCTCTTCGCCAAGCAAAATAACTTCGACATCGTAGAGAAGAGTCCATGAGCGGATAGCATTGCGCTGAATCATCGCGATGTGAGGGTTGGTAAAGGGTTTGGGGGCGGAGAAGAGGGTGAGTAAAGTCATCAGTGATCAGTTTTTAGTACCGCAAGATTTATCTTGCGCCCCCCCAGCGGCAACATGAATGTTGCGGTACGTTTACTTCTTGAGCGCGCGTTTATCAACATCCTTCAACGTCTTATGTTGCACGCCCGCATTGATCTTCATCAATTCGGGATGATCGTGAACCAGGTCCAAAACTTCCTTCCACGAGAAATCATCGCGTCCGTTGAAGTGGGCATAGACTTGGCGCATGAATTCCAAGTCTTCGGGCGTGTCCACCGTCCAGCGGTAGTCGCCGAAGTCAGTGACGTGGTGGAGCAGGGCGATATTATATCCGCGCGGGGAGGTGCCAGTTTGGAGTGATCGGTTATCAGTGATCAGTTGTACACCTTCGTAGAGATAGGGCATTACATGTTCACGGTGTTGAGGCTCTTTGGCTTTTTTCCACGCCTGCTCCAATGCGGTAAACGTGCAGACTTCGGTATCCAGACCAATCGGGTAAGTTCTTTTCCATGGAGGCGGAAGCCGATTCGCCGCAAAATCCACTGATGACTGTTCACTGATTACTGTTCTAACTACCTTATCAATCAACTCAGGGTCAATCACTGGACAATCCGCCGTGACACGCACAACCACATCCGCCTTCGTGGATTTGGCGGCTTGATAGTAACGGTCGAGCACATCGTAGAGACTGCCGCGCGTGAACGGGATTCCGCTGAAGTCGCAGTATTCGGCGACGGGGTCGTCGGACGCGTCCGTCGTCGTGGCGAACAAGGTTTGGGAAACAGAAGCAGACCGCGAGGTCCGAACGAAGACGCGTTGTAACATCGGTTGACCCGCGATGTCGGCGAGAATCTTCCCAGGCAAACGCGATGACGACATGCGTCCCTGAATGATGGCGACTACGTTTGGTTTCATGGTTTCTAGTAGGACAAATTGGCAATTTGTCCTACGATGTCTCTCCTTCAAATGGAATGGGAAGCGGAGTCACAAATCCTTTCACGCTGAATTTTTCAACATACTCGTAAACAGTTTGATAATCGAGACCGACCTGCTCGGCGATGTCGAAGATGCTGTGCTGACCTTCGAAGCGCATCATAATTTTTTCGATAGCGCGGTTGAGCGCCCAATTGTCGCGCCAATCCACCCAGAGACCGTGACCGCTGAGAAAAACGGGACCGCGGAAGGTGCGCTTGGGAATGTAGTTGCTGGCGTAGATGCGGATGATGTCTTCGGCGATTCGCGCCGCGCCGATGAGCATGTCCTCGTGGATGATGTCGAGATTATCGTCGGTGGTGTGATACTCGTCGTATGGGAAACGGTTGAGCGAGATGCATGGCACGTTGACGCCAGGTCCGTTGATGACGCGCTCGTCGTTGGCGGGAGCCGCCGCAAATTCTCGCACCTCATGATCCGTATCTCGTAACACGTAACTCGTAACTCGATCTAAAAGATGTGTGTGTTGCCGCGTATGATGCCATGCAATTTTATTTTTGTTGCCCGTCATCTCCATGAAAATTCCGCCGCGCAGATTCGGGATGAGCGACTCGTTGTGCGCGAGCCAGGCGATCGTGCCGATGGTCTCGGGTCCAAACCAAAAGCGGACGCTCATCGAGCCAGCGGGAAGCGGATTCTCTGCGAGTCGCCGCGCCAACTCGATCGCGCTGACTACGCCCGCGCCGTCGTCGTTGGCTTGCATCGGGTGACACGTATGCGCCTGCACAAGGAACTCACCCGCTGAGGGGTTCGCTCCGCCCTGCGGATGGACAACAGCCATAGCGACTTTGAATCCCTGCCTGGGATCGGTGATGAATTCAGACTTGATGACCGCGTGATACTTCTTGTCGCGTGGGAGTTTGTCGAACGTGTTCTTCGGCAGACAGAATCCCCAGTCGCGTTCGTAGTATTTGAAAACCCACGGCACGGTGTGCGGACGCTTCTCGTTGAAATACAAATGCGGCTGGAGTTCTTCAAAGGTCAGTACTTTATCAACGGGTAACGAGTACGAAACAATATGAAGCGGATTGTCCTTGAAATCCACGATGCGCTCGCCATCTTCGGTTTCCAAATACGCATCATGGACAACATATCGCTCAGGCACTTTCCATGTCCAGACTTGAGTCAGCGGCGCGTAGGTCTCGATGGTGTAGTTGGACGAGTCGGGCATATACGAGCCGACGATCTCCAACGTCTTGTCATGGTCGTCGGAGGCGAGGGTGCGGTGCAGAGGAAAGAATTCCGCGAGGATGGATTTGAGGGAGGAGTAGGGTTTCATAATCTTTGATTCAGCGGGCTAAAGCCCTGCCTCAGTTCTTGAAAGTCCGCTCAAAGCGGACTTGGCTACGCCAGCCCGAAGGGCTTCCATGTACTGAGCAGGCGGCTTTAGCCCCGCTCGTTTTTCCGCGAGGATGGATTTGAGGGAGAAGGCTTCACCTGAAGATACATCAAGGATAATAATCCCCCGCACCAGGATTGCCATTCTCCACAATTCGCCAATTATTTTTGTTATCAGGTGATGATAAAACAATTCGCTCTACCGAATAACAATCATTAATTGGAAAAGGGAAATTATCCTGTCTTTCACTCTGAATGTTATGAGGTGAAGAGCCATACGAAGGAGCGCCATAGGTTGACATAACTTCGTTCATAAAATCTTGAGTTCCCTGATACAAAACCAACACTGAGTAAGGAAGAGAATTTCCGAGCAAACTAATGCTATCAAGTCCAAGATATTCAGAATTTCCAAGAGATAGAAGTATCGTACCTTTCGGAAACCTATAAGGCAAACTGTATTTTCCATCATCAATATAGTATAGTGGAGACAGAATAATCGCATAGGAATTTGGGGGAATGATCGTGGTGTCAGTAATAACATCTTCACCCATATCCACACTAGGATTTACGGCATCCCAAGACACAATTACATCTGGCGTGCCTTGACCATTCGCATTAGTCGCAATCCACCATCCATTCACGTTTACGTCACCAGTCCCATAATTATATATTTCAACGTATTCGTTTTTATTTGGACCACTAAAAGCAAAACTACAAGGAACAGACATGACCTCAGATATTACGATTTCCCCTCCCCAACTATCGGTGTAAATGGAATTGGTTGCGTATCAATTGGAAGAACAGCAGAGGTGTTTGTGGGCAGTGTTGGCGTTTTCGTTTCAGTGGAAACAGGTAATTCTGTTTGAAAAACTGGCAAATAAAGAGAAATACCGCCTAAGAGCAAGATGACACCTATTAGCGTCGAAGATATTCGCTGACCTTGCGATGGCTTCGATCCAGATATTTTTTTAATTGGAAAAATTGAAATAAACAAAAAGATAATCCCCCCGATAACCAGCAGGGTAGGTATTGGGGTACCTAGTAATGTGGTAACAAGTTCACCCATAGAGATACTCCTATCGATTGCCCTTCAGCAATGGTTTTTTTCTTGTTATATCACAACAAAAACGGCCCCCCTTCATCCCGCACGCACGCCCTTGAACCATCACCCATTTTGGCAACAATTTTATCTTGACAATCCTCTACTTTCGTCGTACAGTATTCCTGTACAGATTGGAGAGACCTATATGACCATCGAATTTACCTACACCAGCGCACGCGAGAAACTCGCCAACCTGCTAGACCGTGTCACCAAAGACCGTGAAGTGGTCATCATTCAACGGCGCGGCTCTGAGGATGTTGCCATGATCTCAGCCGATGAACTTGCCAGCCTGACCGAAACTGCATATCTAATGCGTTCAGCACAAAACGCCCAGCGGATATTGTCCGCTTTGGCGCGGGCGTTGAAGAATGAAGGTCAAGCCAAGAGCATGGACGACTTGCGCCAAGAGGTGGGTCTTGAAGCAGAAAAAGCGTGAGGCGGTCTTTCAACCTGAATTTATTGAAGACCTCCGTTTTTGGGTCGGGACAGATCGCAAACTTGCTTTGCGCGTCTTTGAATTGATTGACTCAATCTTGAGAGACCCATTTGAAGGCATTGGCAAACCCGAGCCGCTCAAATATCTTGGCGCGGGCTGTTGGTCGCGCAGGTTGACACAGGAACATCGCATTGTCTATCTCGTGCGCGATAATCGAATTGACTTTCTGCAAGCGAGATATCATTACAGCAAATAAGTCACAACCACTCTCCGCTTTCTACTTTCCACTCTCTATTTCTCCTTCTTCACATAATACAACAAAAACGGATCGCGCCTCATCTCGCGTGCCGTAAATTCATACACCTCATTCGCCTTCATCAACTTCACATCCGCATTACCAATCTTCGCCGACTGGATCACGCCTGCCTGTTCCATCAACGCGCCCATCGGGTTAACTTCCGTCACAACGCCCTTATCAATATCGCGCACGAGCATCTCGAACGTATCCGTATACGTGACTCCATTCTCGTCCGTCACCTCGCCTGTGAACTGTTTCAGGAAACGATAATCCACGCCCTCCATTTGCTCGATATGATGAAAGAACGTCATGCTGTTCGTATACGACAGTCCGATCACCATAATCTTCGCATCGAGATCGCGCAACTTCCCAAACACCGAGTTCCGTTCATACGCGCTCTTGTATCGCAAACTTCCCAGTATCTCGGCGTGCTTCCCCAAAATCGCAAATGAATAAAACGGATGAAACACCCGCTTCGCGCGCGGGTCGAGCCGCACCAGTTCCGTCAACACGCCCATCTTCGACGGCGTCGTCCGCACATCCCACGCCGCGCCTTTGTTGAAATCAAAATTGAACGTCGGCATGATCAGCGTCCCGTCCACACCGAGCACAACCTCCAACGCGCGGATCACCGTCTGCGGTCCGCCGTCCACCTCGCCGAACGATTTATACGAACTATGCACCAGCAACGTATCCCCTTCCTCCACGCCCAGCGAGCGAAACCCCTCGACAAGATTTTCAAACGTAAGCATCTTTATTCTCCAGAATTCCAACTCTTCAACTTTTATCCACACTGACGCACGCTTCGCTCCCAGCCGACAATTGATTCGCTTCGATCAACCTTTTCTCCCCTTCGCTCTGAGCGAAGTGCCGATCCTGAGCGACAGTCGAAGGACGGCACGCAGTCGAAGAGTCTCTGTGCGCTCTGTGGCTAACCGCTCTTGACCATCTCATATGCCTCAAGTAGTTTACCAAAATTCCTCCTCCAATCCGCCCTCTCCTCCGCCGTCTTCCGTGCTAATTCTCCAATTCTCCTAAATTCTCTCTTCTTTTTTATCGCAAACAGAATCTTCTCCGCCAGATCATCCACATCCCCATCACGGAAAGTCCACCCATTGACTCCATCCTCAATCCATTCTTTATTCCCCGCAATATCAGACACCAAACACGGAAGCCCGCTCGCCATCGCCTCCATCAACGTCACGGACGAACCGTCCACATGCGACGGGGAAATATAAACATCCGCCATGTGATACCAGCGCGGCAAATCGCGTTGACCGACCTGTCCGCCGAAGTGAACTCGATCCATCACACCGCCATTCATCAATATCTTGCGGATGCTGGCTCCCTGCGACCCGCCTCCCAGCAGAATCAAATTCACATTCGGGTTTTCATTCGCCACTTTGACAAACGCTTTCACTAAAACATCCACACCGTAAATTGATTCCCATGTCCTACTACAAAAAAGAGTAATCACTTTCGACTGTTTACTGCTCACTGATAACTTCTTTTTACCTCTCGTCTTTTTCCACTTTCCACTTTCCATTCTGCGCGGAACAAAATGCTCAATATCCGTTCCCCATGGAAAAATAACCGTTCTTTCTGGATTCATTCCAAAAGAAACAGCCTTATCTCTTGAAACCCTCGCATCGCTCGTAAAGAACGCCGACTTACGCAGTACGTGGTACGTAATACGTTTCATCCACCAACTGCTCTCCGCATCCATCACCAAATCATACCCCCACGACATCGTCAGCAAGTGACGGAATCCGCTCAACGCCACGAGAAACGCGCAATTCTGAATCGGACCCGCGTGAATCAGATCAGGCTGAATTTCTTTGATCACACGTCGAAGATCGAAGGTCAAACGCGGCACATCCCGCCAGCGGAATTCGCTCCGCCCGCCTGCCCACAAAATCTGCTCAACATTCGCAGGGACAGGACGATCCTCCGTTTGCCGAGTCGTCGCCTCGAGTTGCAAAAAGAAGATTTCATGTTCCGTTTGTGCCAACGAAGACAGAAACCGATAATCGTGAGGAGTGTAGTTCTTGCTGAAATAAATGACTTTCAAAGTTTCACGTTCCAAGTGTCAGGTGTCAAGTTTCAGGCTACTATCGATTACAGCCGTTCCAATCAACAAATTGTCTTTACGGTGTTCGAGATAAATTTCATCACCAGCCGCTCTAAAAGCCAAAAAATATTCCGCTGATTCGTAACCATTCTCTCTGATCCATTGTCGGGCAGCATCTTCATGGCTTATATCACTTGGAATTCCTTCGAGCGCCATTACCACCCCTTCAGCAGGGAGAATCAGGGTGGGTATGTAATCAGCAATACCGCTTTCTCGAATTACAGTCATAGTTATGCTTCGGAATTCTGCGATGTCCATTTTCCTATCTCCTCTCTCAAGAAGCCGCGCCGAGGTCAGTCCATCTCAACTCTTTACCCATCGGCATGTCGGTCAATGCTCTAGTTCCAATGACATCTTGAATCTGGTCAGGCTTGATCGCGCCGACAGTGGCGGGGCGCAACACGTCAATCATCTCACGCGTGAACACTTCGCCAGCCTTGATCTCCCGCGCCGCCCGCAGACAGCGACGTTGCACAACAGCGGTATCAATTTCATTCTCAGCGATAAATTTATCGGCAGAGCCAAGCGAACGCTCAAGCAGGCGCGTCTCTTCGACCATGCGCGCCCATTTGGCGGGATCCATCGCAAACTTGTGGTCGGGACCTTCGCGGTCGTTGCTGTCGGTGAAGTGACGCTCGATGACGCGCGCGCCAAGCGTCACCGCGCCGAGAACGGGAGCGACCGCGTGCGTGTGATCGGAGAGTCCCAGAATCACATCAGGGAACATCGTCGCGTAGGTCTTCAATACGTTCAAATGCAAATGGTCGTAGTTGTTCGGGGACGCGGTGTAATTGGTATTGCACTGCATCAACACGAGTTGCTTGTTGATCTTGAGAACCGCATGGACAGCCTTCTGCACCTCCCCAATCGTGGACGCGCCCGTGGCGATAAAGAACGGCTTGCCCTTGCTCGCCATGCGTTCCAGCGCTTCGATCCAATCAATCTCGCCAGAGCCAGCCTTGTAGACGGGCACATATTGGTCGAGGAAATCAATCGCGGCGAAATCATACGGCGACGAGAAATAATCAATGCCCGCTTCCTGACATTCCTCCATCAACGTCAACGTCCACTCGAAGGGAATGGACGCGGCGCGATAGACCTCGGTCACCGATTTCTTCCACGTCGCCTGATGGCTGACCTGCGAGTTCATGTGCGAGAAGCCATAATCCGAGACGATCTTCGGCGCGTCGAAATTCTGGAATTTGGCGGCATCCGCTCCCGCCTCTTTCGCCAAACGGATCAACAGTTTCGCCCGTTCCAAATCGCCATCGTGGTTCGCCGCAATATCAGCGATGAAGTAGGTGGGATGGTTCGATCCGATCGTGCGATTTCCAAATTTAATTTCCATGTGTTCCTCCGAAAAGGGTTGAATTGTATTTTATCGTATTACATTTTTCGGCTTATAATCTGCGCATGCCCATTCATGTTTTCACCAGCAAAGCGACATCATCGCAAATGCAAGAGATGTTGGAGTCGTTTTCCGAAATGCGCATGATCAAGATCGTCGTTGACATCGAACGGGAAATCCTTGCAGGTGGAAGCGGAATGCACTACGAATGCGAGCAACTGCTGTTGAACGATGGCAGTGAACAGAAAGATCTTTGGGGCGCAAACTGGTTTCCTGACGAGCAGGAAATCGAGTTCGAATCGCTGATCAATATTCGTCCGCATCAAAACAGAAGCATTATTATTCAAGATAAAACGATCTGCGATAAAGTTGAACGTATCACACGGAATTACTTTGAAGGAGTAAAGCCATGACCATATATGCCGAATCCTTTACAAAAGAATCGCCCGCTCGGCAGTTGGGAGCGCTCGCCGCCACGCTGGGACGGGTTGCCTCCTCCGCCGAGAAAACCGCTCGCGCCAAGGCGATCATCCCGATGCTGGACGAATGTGTCCAATTCATCGAATGGACTCTCTCTCAGCAAACCGAAGCCGCCAGCAAAGAACTAAAGGATATTAGCCTCATGCTCAAATTATGGCGTGAGGGTTGGGAACACGCTCAAACTGACGAACGCCTCAGAACGCTTTTATCCGTACAGGCAAGGAAATGGTCTGACCAAGCGTTAGAATATTCAGGGTTGTTAACCTAGCTGACCTGACAGGTTTCCGCAGCACCGTGATTAAGCAAGTTGTATTCCATCCGCTGAAGTCCGATGGGCAAGCGCCACGTAAAACCTGTCAGGTCTTCGGTTTTGGATTTGAGAAGTTCAAGAGGCATAGGTCACTTTCGAGATATCACCGTTGAATATGGACAAAGCGGGACTTCTCCCATTGTTCGATTTCTTGAAGGCACTTTGTCTTCAACTCAATGGTTGCAAAGGATACATTGATTGAATTTCTAGCGAAACGCACAAGGTCATTTATTGTGTATCCGAATTCTCTGGCTACAGCGATATATTCGTCACATAATGTACTACCAATAATTGAGGGGTCATCACTATTAATTGTGACACATACACCCAACTGATCTAAATCACGAAAAGGGTGTTGACTCATTTTTGGATAAACCTTGAGGCGAATATTACTTGTTGGACAAATATCAAGTGGGATTTGGCGTTCCACCAATTTATTAACTACATTTTTATCTTCCGTTGAGCGAACGCCATGACATATGCGATCTGCTTGTAACTCTTTGATGGCACCCAAAACACTACTAGCTCCACTGGTTTCTCCAGCATGGGGAATACTTCGCAAACCTATTTGTTTTGCCTTCTGAAAGATGTCGCGGAATGGTTCTGGAGGCGCATCTACCTCATTTCCTCCAAGCCCTATACCAATTACGCCACGCTTTTGTCCCTGAATAGCGTAATCTAAAATAACGTTAGCTATTGTAGGATCAAAAACTCTAGGGTTGCTGCCACTGAAATGGCGATTGCGGGGAATGCCAAATATCCATTGCATTTCTACGCCAAAGTCATCACGAGCTTTCTGACGACCGACAGTAATCCCGTCAATAACATCTTGAAAATGCAAATTCTTTTCCCAAACGTGAAGATGTTGATAGATAGAAATATACACTTCTCGATAACGAATATTCTGATGCATCATATCGCGTCCAGACTCGTACACGACAAGAGCAAAGTCTTCAGCGGAGCGAATCAACTGCATACATAGCTGATAATAGGAATGGAAATCTTCAAAATTTTGAAATGTAACCGACCTTTGTAATGATTCAACTCTTTCGACAACTCCTAGATGTGAATATTTATGAGCTAGTTTAAGAGCCGTCGTTGAAGGGATGGCACCTTCTAAATGAATGTGAAGTTCAGCTTTAGGCAAAGTTCTCACTAGTTCATCGAGATTCATAACCTACCTCCCAATCCTCCCCAAATGCGTATTCTGAAATGCGTCTTCGTGTTTCAACCCGTAGCCGATGATGCGATCACAACTGGAGTGACCGAGCAAAAACTCCGAAGGAGTGGAATGATTATAGATTCGGGTTCGATGATTTACCAACCCCGAAGGGGTGTCATTGATTCCGCGTGAATCATGCCATCCTGTTTTGGATTTGAGCAGTTCAAGGGTCATAAGCTTATTTCTTTGGTTGCATAAAATTTTCTCTACAATAATTCATTAGGTTCCAAAAATACTCTTGGCGATAATCTATTTGCCATAAATCAGAATCCTTATCTGCAATAAATTTCTCCCACAAACCGCCTGAATCAAGATATTGGGACGCATTATTGGTATTGTTTTGTTTATCCACCCACAGTAGAGCAGGCATAACCCATGCTTGATCATAATGAAGATTCGTTCTGGGAAGGTAGATGTTTAGATATTCTGTAAGGTATTTTACGCTTTTATCGTTTGCAAAACATGCAAGCGCAAAACAATGACCCTGACCAGCATATGTCATTTTGCTTTCTACAAGTTTTGCGCCAATTTCATCAGCATACTGTGACCAGCCTTTTAATCCGCAAAACCAACTTCCAGTTATTTGCTCGCGCCAATCACCTGACAAAAGCCGTTGAATGATTTCATCATCCAAAACCAATAGGGCTTTTCTCACCTTCTCATTGAATGAAACTTGTTCGTCATCTTTCAATAAGTAATAATAATTGCCATGCAGGATATGAAGATAATAGGGGGCTACCCAATTGTTGATGAATTTATCCATCTCAGATTACCTCCCAATCCTCCCCAAGTGCGTATTCTGGAACGCGTCTTCGTGCTTCAACCCGTAGCCGAGGGCGCGGTCAAAACTGGAGTGACCGAGAAGGACTGTCCCTGCGAACATCAGCCACGGCGTGGAGGTTAGGGCGCCCAAGGCATAAAGGGCAACCGAAAGCCCCTTGTGGTGGACCAAGTTATACGTCCAGGCGCCGAAGCGGGGGTTTGCCAAATAGCCGATCATGCTCAGATCGGGCGCAAAAAACCACAGCGCGTACCATCCCCACCCGTAGTCCAATCCAGAAAAAAGAAAAAGGGCGAGCCCGAACAAAAAGAGTTCTTCGAGTTTGAGCAGATTTTTCATGTGTCTCCTGTGGCGCAATTTGGCAAATTGCGTTACTGTTGATAACCCCTGATTTTCTGTGGATAACCCTGTTGGAACTGTGTATAGAACCCGTCCAAACCAGTGGAGAACGAGGGGATTTCGCGCCCCAAATCTGTGGACAACTTGTGGACAGACAGCCATAAATTGTGGGATCGCTTGGCGGTCAAACCCGACCTTTCGACTGATTGCGGCTCGATGAGGCTTTCTCTCAGCCCGAACTTTCGCGCCACCTCCACCCCGAACTGATACTTGTTCATCGCCTGCGCGCCGACGACGTGATACAAACCGTGCAAATCATTTTCGAGCATGGCAATGAGCGTCTGCGCCAGATGATTGACCCACATCGGGCAGAAGATGACATCCGTAAACCCGTTGACGTTTTTGCCCTCGCTCAAGTTGTTGATGAAGAATTCGGGGAGGCTTCTTTTTGCGCCCAATGACCAACCGAAAAAATTAACTCTGGCAATAATTGCCTGCGGGTTAACTTGTTGCACGGCGCGTTCGCCATCGAGTTTTGTCTGAGAGTAAACACCTGGCGGATTTGGTTCATCTTCCTCTGTGTACACTCCCTCTTTTGTGCCGTCAAAAACCGAGTCGGTCGAAAGATGGACGAAGGGAATATTTCGTTCGGCGCAAGCGGCGGCTAACTCCCTCGGAAGTTCTGTATTCAGTAGCCTCGCCTGTTCTGGATCTTCTTCACACATTTCAAGATTCGCCAACGCGGCGCAGTTGACGAGCCACTCAGGTCTTGTCGAATCGAGAATGGAATTGACACTGCCCGACCTGAGCAGATTTGCATGAAGCACCCGAAACGGAGCGGATTTCAATTTACCCCTGTCCACGCCAATGACATCATGCACGCGCTTGGCTTCAAGTGCGAGGTTGATTCCGAGCAGTCCGCTGGCGCCAGTTATGAGTATTCGTGCCATGTGTCAAGTTCCATGATACACGTTACAAGGTACGAGTTACAGGTTACGTATCTCGTAACCCGTAACTTGTATCCCGTATCACGCATCACCCCTCCAACTTCCCCTGCTTAAACAACTCCTCAAACGGCGCAACGAATTTTTTGATTCCGTCAATATCGAGCCATTCGGAGTTATTGTCGCTGGTGTAGGTGAATCCATCGGGGAGCGGTTTGCCTTTGTCTTTCCACGAGTAACCGAACCACGTTGCTTCGGCGGGTTGGATGACGTACATCTTGTCGAGTTCAATCGTGTGACGTGCCTCATCATCCGAGATCAAGTCTTCGTGGAGTTTTTCGCCAGGGCGGATGCCGATGATGTTGATCTTTGCATTCGGCACGATGGCTTTGGCAAGGTCAACGACTTTCGTGCTGGGAATCTTCGGCACGAACACTTCGCCGCCTTCCATTTGCTCGATGCAGTCAATGACGAATTTGACTCCCTGCTCCAGCGACAGCCAAAAGCGCGTCATGCGCTCGTCGGTGATGGTGACTGTCCCATTCTCGCGTTGTTTGAGGAACAACGGCACGACCGAGCCGCGCGAGCCGACGACATTCCCGTATCGGACGCACGAGTAGCGGGTCGCTGAACCCGCGGCATATGCGTTGCTTTGGACGGTCAACTTCTCGGCGGCGAGTTTTGTCGCGCCGTATAAATTCGCGGGGCTGACGGCTTTGTCCGTGCTGATGGTCATCACCTTTTTCACGCCCGCATCCAACGCGGCTTCGACCACGTTCGCTGTGCCCATGATGTTGGTCTTGATGGCTTCCATTGGGTTGTACTCACACGCTGGGACCTGCTTCAACGCCGCCGCATGGACAACGATATCCACGCCATGCATCGCGCGGACGAGTCGCTCCCTGTCGCGGATATCGCCGATGAAATAGCGCAGTGACGGATGGTTGAATCCGCCCACCTGCATTTCGTGCTGTTTCAACTCGTCGCGGCTGAAGATGATGATCTTCTTCGGCTGTTTCTCGGCAAGCAAAGTCTGCGTAAACTTCTTGCCGAAAGACCCCGTCCCGCCTGTGATGAGTATGACTTGATTTTTCCAGTCCATGATTTCTCCTGTTACCTCTGGTGGTCGAGTAGACACGAGCGATAGCGAGTGTCGTACCGAGACCACACTTCTTGTTTTCATACGGTGGTCGAGTAGTGGCGCATGGTTTTCGCGCCACGTATCGAGACCACACCTTTTGATTTCATATTCACATGTCACTGGTGGTCTCGATACGTCCCGCACACGCTTCGACTTCGCTGTCGCTCCGCTCAGCGCGGCGGGACTACTCGACCACCGAGTTGGGATGAATTACTTTATCGCTTCAAACACGCCAGAATCTTTTGTGATGAAGATTGAGCCTTGTTGCTCCAGTTTATCTTGCGATGCTTGCTTAATTTGCTCCAACTTGCCTTCCTGAAGGTCAGAAAGAGCAGTCATCGAACGCAGATAAGCAACCAGCGGTTCCAATTCAGTGACGCGCAAACTATCATCGTAACGAGAGAGGGTCACTTGCGGAAAAACGGATTTCAATTGTGCCAGTCCATTCTCCAGAGTAAAAGATAACGTCGCCTTGCTGACATAATTCCCGTTGCTGATCTCCTCCAACCAGCCCGTGATTTCCTGCATATGCCGTTCGCCGACAGTCGTTGCAAACAGATGACCGCCCGTTTTCAAGACTCGTTTCATCTCTCGAATCGCCTTCGCTCTGTCAGGGACATGATACAGCATGTGATTGGCGATGACCGCGTCGAAGGTTTCGTCGGGGAACGGAATTTCCTGCGCGTCGATCTCTTTGAAGTTGTATGCTCTCCCAGTGACGACCAAGTTCCGCCAAGCCGAATCAAGCATCCCTGCGGAAAGATCCGAGAGGGTGATGTCCCACGTGGATGGGATGCGATGACTGTTTTCCTTCCACAAATATCCAGGTCCGCATCCGAGTTCTAATATCTTCGCGTTTGCTGGAAGTTTCAACAGATGGTCGAAGACCCAATTCATCCAGCCATACGGATTTGTGCTGAAGCGTTGATGGATCGCCACGCGCGCGTCGAGGTTCGATGAGTCTTTGTATTGATCGGTCTTGAGATATTGCTGATCGGTAAACTTGGACAAAGTCTCTAGTCTCCAGTCTCTATTTTCTAATCACGATCAACGGATACTGCCCGTTCTCGGCAAAAAAATTTGGAAACACGGCTTCGAGCCAAAACACGAATCGCAAAAACGCGCGCCCGCCGAACGGACGGACGAACCAACGCAAGATGCGCGTGCTCATGCTTCGCCAGGGTTTGATTTCGATGGGCATCTTCGAACCGATCTCGCGCTTGAGCCACGCGGGAGTCATCTTTTGCACGAACGTCCCTGCGGGGTCTTCTTCGCTGAGCCATTCTTTTTTCTTTTTCGCCGAGCGACCCGAAAGTTTGCGCATGAGTCCGATCAACGGTTCGGCGACGCGACTCAAAAGAGGATCATGCCAGCCGTTGACGATCGCCGCAGTTCGTCCGCTGGCGAGCACGCGATGGATTTCAGAATACGCGCGCGGATGTTCGGTGAGCGCGAGGTGATGGATCGCGTGCATCGAAACCGCGCCGTCGAACGCGTCGGCTTTGAACGGCAAATTGGCGAGGTCGCCGACGACAAACAGTCCGTGATCGCCGATGCGTGTCCGCGCTTCGCGTAAGGCTTGAATGGAAATATCCAGGCACACGCGCTTTTGGTATCCCTGCGAATAGACTTTATATTCTTCGTATTGCACAGGACCCGAACCCGCGTCGAGCAGGAGGTTGCCTGTGGGAATCAATCCGTTCATCACGCGCAGGCGCGTTTTGTGGATGTATTCGCGCGAGACGGGGCGCAGGTCTTCGTAACGGGCGTTTTGATAATTCCCGTCGTCTTCCTGTTGCCAGCCGATCTCATCATAAAACTCGCGGACTTTTTGTTTGGTTTCGTTTGTCATGTTTTTATTTCATCGGTGGTCGAGACGCAAGCAGTCGAGACCACCAAGTTTCAAAAGTATATTTGTTACAAAAATTACTCTACGGCGTGGTGGTCTCGATACGTCCTTCGTCTCCGCTACGCTCCGCTCAGGACTACTCGACCACCGAGTTTCATTTCCACGTAAACGGCTCACCGACTAAAAACCTGAACGTATCTCCAAAATGATTCATTCCTTCATCGCTCAACACTTTTTCGAGAGACCACACGTCAAGGTCATCCCAAAAATTCATCAACCGCCATGGGAATGGACGCGGATATTCAAAAAAGAAACGATATGCATAATTCCATGCCTTCGCGGTTTGTTCATCGTTCAAACGATGCGCGGGCAAATCGGATAAAACATTTTCGAGCGCGGCAAAATATTCATCCCACGAGTTCGGGTCAATTGTGAAGCCGCGACCGCGATAATGCGTTTGTCCGCACGAGATGACGGGGATGCCGTTCATCGCGGTCTCGACGCCGACGGTGGTTGTGTATGCCAACCCAAGATTTGCGATCTCGATCAGATCGTACGTGTTGATGTTGTCCAACGCGCCGATCACGTGGATGTGACTCGGCAATTCGGGCAACGCTTCGCGCACGACAGTCCCCATTGATTTCGCCTGCGGGACAATTTTCTCGCCAGGGTGAATCCGCACGACGAGTTGTACATCCGTCCGCTCCGCAAAGTATTGGACGGTCTTGGTGATCCACTCGCTCATGGATTCGGCGAAGATGTTTCGCCCAAGCGTGAGACTGTCACCCAACACGTTCGCGGCAAGCAGGACGATGGGTCTGTTGTCCAAGCCCATGGCTTTGCGCGTCTCTTCGGCGCCTTGTGATGAGACGTACTGCCACAGTCGTTTTGATTTTCCCCACACGCGCGCGCCGCGTCGGGCGTTCTCCAAGTCGGCGAGGCGTTCGTACATTTCGTCGGTCATCGGCAGTTTGCAACGCGCTTCGACGAGATAGTCCGTGTCCTGCCGCATTATGGACGTGTTCTGCGCCAGCCAAATTTGTTCGCGCTGGTCGTTGAATTCAAACGTGACGGCGGGAATGTTCAAATATTTCGCAACGCGGAAGACGATTCCCATTTCGAGGATCAATCCGTTGGGAACAAGCACAACATCAGGCTTGTTGGCTTGCATCCACTCGAGCGCGGCGAGGGCGGCGAAGGTGTTGCGCTTGATCCGCAGATCGTACAACGCTTTGTCTTTCGCGTTCGACATGTCCACTTCTTCGCGCATGAGGGTGTATTGCGCGTCCCAGAGGGAGATTTCGGCGATGTCAGTGTGGAGAGGGGCTGGGAGGTCGAAGGTTGAAGGTCGAAGGTCTAGCATGGAAACGTGAGGAACGAAAGAAGAAAGAGGAAAGAGGGCGTCTCTTGTGTGGAGTCCGCGTTGTTTCTGAGTCAGTTTATCCATCTCTTTGTGCCATTCGGAATAGGGCAGAGTCAACAGCGTGACCTTGTGACCGAGTCCCGCGAGGGCGAGGGAGATGTACGCGGCTTGTTCGATCCAGTAGTGGAGGGTGGCGAAAAAGAGGATGTTTTTTACTGCGTACTGCGGATTGCGTATTGGTGATTGAAGGATTGGCTTGATCGATTCAACGGCTTGAGGGAGTGATTTTTTTAGGCGCGAAAGGTTGAAGTGGTCTTTGCGGGCGCGATTCTTTTGCCGAAGCGAATAATCGAGTTCGGCGGCGAGAGGCAGTGCGCCCAAAAAGTTGCGGAGGGAATTTTTGTTCATAAAGAGAGAGTAGATAATTAGAGAGTAGAGAGTAGTCCGATGACTAATCATCTGCTCTCTATTCTCTAACCGCTGATTTTCTCGATCTTCCAATTCAAACGCGGACGAATCGGTCCTTGCCGCAGTTCGGGCCATTGCGTGCCAGGCGCGCCTGAAATATCCACGTTGAACGAGATGGCATTCTCGTCCATGAAATATCGCTTGACGCCGAACGAACTTGCGTTGACGCCGAGATAGTAACGACCCTCGTTGAAAAAATCGGCGGGGATTTCGCAACGACTCACGTAACGTCCCGCCGCGCGCGCGCCGAACTGCTCGAACTGTTGCGCATCGTCGGTGTCGAACGCGGTAAAAACATATTCGCCGCGCATCGTGTTGAGATACATGCCCACGCGCAGACCCGTGACGGGCGCGTCGAGTTGATATTCGAATTCGATGACGACTGGCTCGGTGGATCGGACGGTGTCTACGACCGCGCCGTTTCTTTCTTTGATTTTGATTGATACGGGTTTAAATGGCGCGCTCGCCGCTGGGACCTCGTCCGCCTCCCAAACGCGCTCGCCTGATTCGGCTTGACCCGACGCGAGATAAAAATCAACGGCTTCGGGAGTCGGCGCGCGCTTGATGAGTTGTCCTTTTTTCAAGACGATGGCTTCTTGAGTCAATCGCAGAATCGCGGACATGTTATGACTCACAAACAAAACCGTGCGTCCCTGTTGCGCCACGTCGTTCATCTTGCCGATGCACTTGCGTTGAAACTCCGCGTCACCCACTGCCAACACTTCATCTACAACAAGAATGTCAGGCTCCAAATGCGCCGCGACCGCGAACGCCAACCGCAAGTACATGCCCGATGAATAGCGTTTGACGGGCGTATCAATGAACTGCCCCACTTCCGAGAAGTCCACGATGGCGTCGAAGTTGCGGTCAATTTGGGCGCGCTTCATGCCGAGGATCGCGCCGTTCATGTAGATGTTTTCGCGCCCCGTCAGTTCGGGATGAAACCCCGTCCCCACTTCGAGGAGCGAGCCGACGCGTCCGCGCACGGAAACAGTCCCCGTCGTCGGTTCGGTGACGCGGGAGAGTATTTTCAGCAGTGTGCTTTTCCCCGCGCCGTTGCGTCCGACGATGCCCAGCACTTTGCCTTCGTCGAGGTCGAAGGAAACGTCGTGCAACGCCCAGATGAAATTTTGATTCAAGCGTCGGTCCGATTTTCCAACGAGCGCTTTCGCCAAACGGATCGGCGCCGAGACCGTATCCACGATCACATCACGCAGCATGTTATAGCGAAACTTGGTTTCCGCCGCGCCGATCTTGTATTGCTTGCCGAGGTTTTGCACTGAGATAGCGGTGGTCATTGGGTGAGAGGTAAGTGGTAATTGGAGATTGAGAATTAGAGGATTAGAGAATTAGAGAATAGAGGATTAGAGATTGGAGACTGGATGGTTGACTACTTTCTACTTTCTATCCTCTGCTCTCTATTCTCTACTATCTATTTATCTAAATCGTATCTGCGAAAGTTTTTTCCATGCTTCTGAAATAAAAAAGTCCTGAAATAAAAATCAGAATAGAGATGGTGACAGAAACCCACAATGTGATGTCAGGTCCATTGCCTGCGCCGAGGAGCGCCCAGCGGAATCCGTTCACGACGCCTGCCATCGGGTTGAGCGAGTAGAGGATCTGCCACTTCGCAGAGACCACAGACGCCGAGTAGGCTACAGGTGTGGCGAACAGCCAAAACTGAGTCAGAAACGGGAGGGCTTGATTCACGTCACGATATTTCACGTTGACCGCCGAGAGCCACAACGCGACTCCCAGGGCGGTGATGATCGCAAGCAGGAGGAAGAACGGAAGAGTCCAAATCAAATTCCACGCGGGAGTCACTTGATAGTAAATCATCAGCGCGATGAGAATGACGAACGCGATGGCGAAGTCAACAAGACCTGCGAAGACCGATGACATGGGAAGAATCAAGCGCGGGAAATAAATTTTTGTGACCATGTTGTTGTGCGCCACGAGCGAGCGGCTGCCCTGATTGAGCGCGACAACGAACAAACCCCACGGCAATAACGCGGTGAACGAAAACACGGGATACGGAATCCCTTCGGTGGGAAGTTTTGCCACTTTGTCGAAGAGGAAGGTGAACACGAGCATCGTCATCACGGGTTGGATGACAGCCCACGCCATGCCGAGCAGAGTCTGTTTGTATTTCACTTTCACATCGCGCCAGACCATGAAGAAGACCAACTCGCGGTACGTCCACAGATCGCGCAGGTTCAGCGCGGCGAGTCCTTTGGTGGGTTTGATGTAGATGGTGGTAGGTTCGGTCATTTTCGGATTGCGGACTTTAGTCCGCTATTTGCAACATAAGCGGACTGAAGTCCGCGTTCCGTTTATTTTCGATTTTCTTTAAACCATTGGATCGTGCGCCGCATCCCCTCCTCGAAGGGGACTTGTGCGCTCCAGCCGAAATAGTCTTTCGCGCGGCTGACGTCGAGCGCGCGGCGGGGTTGACCGTTCGGTTTGTCTGTCTGCCAGACGATCTTGCCTGTAAAACCTGTCATTTTCGCGGTCATCTCCACGAGGTCTTTGATGGAAATTTCGTAACCCGAACCGAGATTGACAGGTTCGGAGCCGTTGTATTTTTCGGCGGCGGTGACGATTCCATCGGCGGCGTCTTCCACGTAGAGGAATTCGCGCGTCGGCGAGCCGTCGCCCCAGGCGGGGATTTCCTCCTCGCCACGTTCGGTCGCTTCGACGGTTTTGCGGATCAGCGCGGGGATGACGTGCGAGGTCGCCAGGTCAAAGTTATCGCGCGGACCGAACAGATTCACTGGCATCAAATAAATTGAGTTGTATCCGTATTGCTGACGATACGCCTGCGATTGCACGAGCAGCATTTTCTTCGCCAAACCATACGGCGCGTTTGTCTCTTCGGGATAGCCGTCCCAAAGGGTCTCCTCTTTGAAAGGAAGCGGCGTGAACTTTGGATACGAACAAATTGAACCAACCGCGACAAACTTTTCAATCCCCTTTTGCCAAGCCTGATGAAGCAACGGCACGCCCATCATCAAATTGTCGTAGAAAAATTCGGCGGGTCGCCCCATGTTGGCGCCGATTCCCCCTGCGAGGGCGGCGAGGTGGATGACGATGTCGGCTTTGAAATCAGTGAGGACGCGCGAAATGTCTTCCGATTTTCGTAGATCGTACTGCGAACTGCGTGGGACAAATATATCTTTCGCGCCGCGCTGCTGGAGTTTCTCGACGACGAACGAGCCGAGGAAGCCCGATCCGCCCGTGACGATGACTTTTTTGGTTTGCCAGAAGGTGTTGGTCATATTTTCCTTAGCAAGACCTCACAGGTCTTTGAGACCTGTGAGGTCTACTATTATTGAACGATAAACTGCGCATTACGATACCGCGTATCGGTCGGGTTCTGGATGAGACCCGTCTTCAACGCGAACAACAATTCGCGGATGCCGTCGTCCACGTCGAGGGTGGTGTCGAAGCCGAGGACGCTTTTGATCTTGGCAAACGACACGGTGATGTCGCGCATGTCGCCGCCGAAGGTGAGGTCTTTGTATTCCACTTCCACTTCGGGCATGCGCTTGCGGACCAACGTCACGATATCGTCTTTCGAGTAGTTGCCATTGTCGGTGCCGAGATTGAAAATTTGTCCGCGAATTTTCGACTGCTCCGCTTCGAGTCCCATGATGACGCCGCGCGCCACGTCGCGGATATGGACGAACGAACGCGAGTAGCCGCGTTGGTAGATGACCAGCACGCGTTTGGTGAACGCCTCCAGCACAAATTGATTCACGATCAAGTCGAAGCGAGTGCGCGGGGATAATCCATACAATGTGGCAAATCGGAACAACAATGGCGCGGTCGGCGAATCTTTTTGTGAAAGTAAAAATTCTTCCGCCGCGATCTTCGTTTCAGCATACAACGATTGCGGATTCAACGGCGACTCTTCGGTGACAGGCTTGCCGTCTTGAGATAATCCATAATTGCTGTACGTGGATGCGAACACGAATCGCTCCACGCCCAAGTCTGTCGCTTGTTCATAAACCATCTTTGTTGAATCAACGTTGTACTTCCACGCGACCTGCTTCCCCACCGCCTGACACGCGGGGAATCCAACGATCGCGGCGAGATGGATCACCGCGTCAGGTTTCTGCCAACCATCTTTGAGCGCGTCCTTCACGGCGCGCGGTTCGGTCACGTCCGTTTTCACGAAATGAAAATTGGGATGATGCAAAAACGGGACGATGGCTTCACCGCCGAAGAGCAGAGAGTCGAGGGTGGTGACGCGGTATCCAAGCCGAAGCAGTTCGGAGGTCAGAAGCGAACCGATGTAGCCCGCGCCGCCCGTGATCAAAATATGTTTCATGAGGTCCCATCCATGTTGAGAGTCACTTTGAATCCATCTACTTGAATCGTCGGCGCGTTTTTATCGGTCACGATCGTCACGCCCTGTTCGATGCAGGTGAGTTTGCACACGTCCACCACATCGCCCTTGCCGACGACGCGCGCGCGATCGAATCCCGCCGCGCGAATTTTTGCGATGTGTTCTTTCACGCGCTGTCGCGTTTTGCGATAGATCGAAAACGACCGCTCGACATAATCCACCGCGAGACGGGCGCGCAGGGCGATGCCTTCGGGCGTGATGATGTAACGCAACTTCTTGCGTTCGGCGCGCTTGACTTTGACCGCGCCTTTCGCGACGAGCCGCTTGAGATGCCAATTCACGGTTCCCACCGCGACGCCAAGCTGGGTCGCCAGCGTGGACTGATTCACATCTGGATCGTTTTCGATGTTTTCGAGCAGGGTAAGTTCGCGCAGTTCTTCGTTTGTGGTTTCCATAGGATTCATCGGTTCAAAATTCAGTGACTGAATTATAACCGAGAATGAGGGGGTGTCAAACGAGGGATTCGGATGAAGAGCATTCGAAGGGATGATATGCCGCCATATAAAACCCCATGACACCCCTTCGGGGTTGACTCGCCTATTTGATGCAACCCTATCATCATTTCACTCCTTCGGAGTTATGAGCGCATAAGGCAAGTTAAGCAACAACCTGCGGGACGGTTTATTCAGGCAATGGACAACTGAGCGCGGGCATCGGCTCGCGCGTGAACAGCGACGGCGATTCGCCCGTGAGCAAAACGGACAACGCCTCCACGTCCCCATTGTCGTTGGCGCAACCGATCACGATCACATCCGCGCCGTCGGGAAAATCGAATTTCGGAGAGGGTATCGGCAAAATAACATTCGACGATTCTGAACCCACAAGATAGAACACAACGCGATTGTATGGTCGCGGTTTGTATGCGGGCCAGGCGTGGTTGATGGGACCCGAATCGGATTTCAAATAGTATGGGTAGATCGCCTGTCCATACGCGATGACGGCTCGGTCGTTTTGAAGGAAACGTTCGAGATCATCGTTGGTTAACGACTGATCAAGCGATTCGGCGGCAACCAAATACTCGCTCATCAACTGTGGGGCGGTTTTTTCAGGATAACGATTTGAAAATAGCCGATTCCCGTAGGTGACAGACGATCCGATTAAAAGAAAGACAACTGCAATCGTCGTTGCATTGACCCAACTTGCGGAAGTCTTTTCAACCGTTTGTGATTCGTCCCTCGCCGAAACATCCTGTGCGGAACGAGTAACAACATACCAAATGATGTAGGAGAACTGAACCAGCCCGATGGAAAAGTAGACGAGGGTGATCCAATCGGCTGGGAGGATGAACCGCCAGCCTGAGATGCGTCCCACGGAAACACTGGCGTTGTATCCCATGCCGATCAGCACGGGAGCGATGGCAAGGTATTTGTTTTTCTTCCACGCGGTTCCGAATCCCAGCGCGATCAAGCCCATGTTGATGAATAACAAAATCCAACTTTGAAATGAAAGTTCACCCTGCCACGCGCCCCAGAACGGCTCAGAGGCGACATATGCTTTCAAACTTTCGATACGAAACGATTGCGGTAAATAAATATAACTGTAAATCACGTTATGGAAATAATGCGCCGAGACGAATCGCAGGACTTCATCGGGATGCTGGAGGATAAAGTCGGTGACTTGTTTGTTCTGCGCATCGGACTCTTCCAACGTTCGACTCGAAACATCCGTAGTAAACGCTTCGGGATCCGCAAGATGAGGCGTAATGCTGTACAGCCCAGCCATGTTCGCGCTGTACGGCGAGACGGGACTTTGAAGCGCGATGCGCCCTGTAGTTTGGTAAATCTGCGCGAGCCAGGGAAGCAAGACCAGACCAACGCCAGCCGCGATGAAACCTACGCGTGCAATTCGTTGTCGGAAATTTTCCGCGTTGAACAGGAAGACGATCACAAGAAAAACGGGAAGCAAAAGGATGGGGTGTCCGCGCGTCAGGGTCAACAACCCCAACACGCCGCCCAATGCCAAAAGAGAATTGCGTCGTTCGCGCGGATTCTCGAACCAGCGGAGCATCAGCCAGAGCAGGAGGACGACGAGTCCCATTGAAAACACGTCGCTCAACAACAGTTTCAGATGAGATACTTGAATGACGTTCGACAGCGCGATCGAGTTTTGTTCGCGCAGGATCACGAGCAGACTGGCAACGACGCCCGCAGTCCGATTTCCGATGCGGCTGACGAGCAGATAAACCAAGACAGGGATGATGGCGAGAATCGCAATCTGAAGAAAAACTAGCAGTCCATAATTTTCTCCCGCGAACAAATGCAGGAACGCCAGAAAGAAAGAATACAACGGCTTGACCCAAAAGTCGTTCGGCAATGCTGTGCCTGTCAAAAATTTATGCGCGACGGTGTCGTATAGGATCGAATCGCCGAATGGATAACTCTGAAAATTGGGAGGCGCAGGTTCGAGCACATTGTAAGACGACCGCGCAGGTTGATTCCACCAGAGAAAAACCGCCAATGCCCACAATGCGACACAAGCCAACACGTTGACTCGGTTTCGACCCACTTCGCCGAATCGCAGAACAAGTACGTTGAACAATAATCCGATACCCCACGCAACGACCACCTGTGAGATCAACAACGGGACTCCAGGTCCCTGCCAGTAGATCGCGTCGGGAGTGAGTCCAATTTTGGTGAGGGCGATGAAGAGGATGAGGAGCGCGAGCAGGAGAAGGGCAATTCCGCTCGGAACAAGGGATGAGCGATAGGTTTGAAAAAGATTCGAGCCGCTTCCTTTGACGAAGACAAAACTTACAATGAATTGAACCGCGATCAAGGCAATCCAGACAAGGATCGGATACAAACGCTCACGATAGGAAGCAAGCGATCCCAAATTCTGATTTGAAGTGAACAGCAGGAAATAGGTTAGACTGCCCAACGCGAGCCATGCCCAGAAGGTTTCGGTCTTATCCCACAGGTTGGCGATGAGTCTTCCCGTTTTCAGTTCGAGCCAGTTCTTTTTGAAAGATGCAACCAGTAAAAGCAAAATCGCCAGCGACAGGACAAGCACAGCCAGCAGTAGGATCAATCGAAGCGCGGAATACTGCAAGAAGACGACCGACTCCGCTTCGCTAGGCGCGGTGAGAAACTTCCAGAACACGAACAGTCCCTCGATCAAAGCAAGGGACAAGCTCAGCCGCAGTGCGGTTGTTTTCCGTTGAGGGGATGTTGTCGAATCCATTGTGATTCTTTGAATGATAAAATGTTACCATACAGATATTACACACCGTCCCGCAGGTTTTCTCGCAAAATAAGGTTGATTAAACCAATCCTGCGGGACGTTCTGTGTGAGGTCAGTTACCATATTCAAAACCGACATGAAATCCTCTCCCTCCTTCGACGCGTCAGGCGTCGCCTACCAACAATCTCGCATCTCCCACTGGGACTCCATCGCGCGCAAAACGGATTCGTGGCGCGGCATGGGCAGGTGGTATCACCAGCGGCTGGCGGAGATCTATCGCTTTCACATCGCGCCGAACCTGAGCGTGATCGAGATCGGTTGCGCGGACGGGAAACTGCTCGGCGTGTTGAATCCCGCGCGAGGCGTGGGCGTGGACTTTTCGCCTGAGATGATCCGCCGCGCCAAAGTAAAACATCCGAACATCGAATTCATCGAAGCCGACGCGCACGATCTCTCGGCGATCAACGAAACATTCGACATCATTATCCTCTCCGACCTCGTCAATGATTTGTGGGATGTGCAACGCGTCTTTCAAGAAATTAAAAAACTTTGCACGCCGCGCACGCGCATCCTCCTTAACTTTTACAGCAGGCTTTGGCAATTGCCGCTGGGCATCGCGCAAAGTCTCAACCTTGCCACGCGCAACCTCTATCAAAACTGGTTGACGCGCGAAGACATCCGTGGGTTGATGCGCCTCGCGGGGTTCGAGCCAGTGCAGATCACGCAAGAGATTCTTTTTCCGCTTCCGTTGGGCGGGCTGGCGAATAAATTTCTCGTGCGGCTGTGGCCCCTGCATCATCTCGCGTTGTCGAACTTCGTGGTGGCGCGACCAACCATCCAACGCGCACAAGAGCCGACGGTGTCGGTCATCGTCCCCGCGCGGAATGAATCGGGCAACATCAAATCTATTTTCGAACGGACTCCCAAAATGGGGCGCGCGACAGAACTCGTCTTCGTCGAGGGACATTCGAAGGATGACACGTACGCGGCAATCCAGCGGGAAGTGAAAGCGCATCCATCCACCCCCAGCCTGATTCTCCAACAGTCGGGCATCGGCAAAGCGGACGCGGTGCGACTCGGCTACGCCAAAGCCACTGGCGATGTGCTGATGATCCTCGATGCCGACCTGACGGTGCCGCCCGAAGACCTGCCGCGTTTCTATGAGGCGCTCGTTTCGGGCAAGGGCGAATTCATCAACGGCGTGCGGCTGGTGTACCCGATGGAAAAAGAAGCGATGCAGACGTTGAATTTTTTCGGCAATAAATTTTTTAGTCTCGCGTTCTCGTGGTTGTTGGGTCAGCCCATCAAAGATACGTTGTGCGGAACAAAAGTGTTGTGGAAAGACGATTACGAACGCATCGCTGCGAACCGTTCGTACTTCGGCGATTTCGATCCGTTCGGCGACTATGACTTGATCTTTGGCGCGGCAAAATTGAATTTGAAAATCGTTGACCTCCCCATCCGTTACCGCGAACGGACATACGGCTCGACCAATATCTCGCGCTGGAAACACGGTTTGTTGTTACTGCGCATGGTCGCTTTTGCGGCAAGACGGATAAAATTTGTTTGAAACAAAAAATCCCGAAGGGATGTGACGATTATAGAATCAAGCATTCCGATTCCCAAATCCCGAAGGGATGACACACGTGGAAAAGAATATCACCCCTTCGGGGTTTATCAACCACTCACACAACCATCTATAATCATTTGACCCGTTTCGACAGGCTCAACGCACCGCCTTCGGGGTCACAAGAGATCACACACCACTTACAAAGAAATCAATCATGGGAATTAATTTACATCAGGATTTGATAAACAAAAATCACGAGTTATGGAATCGCAAGCCGATTCTGCGAACGGCGTATCAAGACATGTATCGAATCGCGGCGACGCAGTTGAGCGGATTGTCCGATTCAAAGATCGTCGAACTCGGCTCGGGCATGGGACACATCCGCGATGTGATTCCCAACTGCATCACCACCGAGTTATTCCCCTTTCCGTGGATCGACCAGATCGAAAACGCGTACAAACTGTCGTTTGAGGACGAATCAATTTCCGACCTGATCTCGACCGATGTGTTTCATCACCTGAAATACCCTGGCACCGCGTTGATCGAACTTCATCGCGTCCTCCGCCCTGGCGGACGGATCATCCTGCTCGAACCGTGCATGAGCCTGCTGGGACTGCTCGTGTACGGCGCGTTCCACGTCGAGTCGATTGCCATCACGAAAAAAATCGAGTGGCTCGCCCCCGCAGATTGGTCGCCCGAACATTTGGATTATTACGCCGCGCAGGGAAATGCCACGCGCATCTTCGTTGGAAAGAAATATCGTTCCCAACTCACGGCATGGAAAAGCGTCAAAACCATCCGCCTCTCGGCGCTGGCGTACGCCGCCTCGGGCGGGTACTCAGGTCCGCAACTGTACCCGACAGGGATGTATTCGGCTGTAAAATCACTGGAAAAATTTCTCGACCTGTTCCCATCCCTGTTTGCGACGCGGTTGCTGGTGGTGCTGGAGAAATGAGCGAACCTTTCAACAGGTTTCCTGCGAGGCAGGTGAGCAACCCTGCTTGTTGATTTTTTTCAGCCATTTGAAGAAGTATCTCTTTTGTGCCCCCGCCGCGCAATTTTTTAAAGTCTGCACGATCTAGCCTCCAGAACATACACCAACAACCTGCATAGCCGCCTTGCTCTCCAAAACGAGCAACTATACCTTTCCTGAAGTTTATCAAAAAACAAGGTTGTACCATCTTCGGATGCCGTTTCTCTGATTTCTCTCGAAAAAGAAACAGCATTAATTCTCTGCGTAATGTTCCTTCATAACTCTTTCCGCAAAGGATTCTAAAGAATTCGGTTCTCTTCGCAAAATCCATGTCAGCACATTTGGGTTCCCCATCAAGCCCCGCCTATCGTAATACTCGAACATCTTAACCAGATTCTCCAAAGCATAATCGCTCAATCCCGCTATTCCAAGTTTCCAGTCTTCAATCGTCATGATCTCAGCCTTCACATCTCGCCTCAGGACTTGACTGAAGGTTTCCGCCGCCTCAACATGCGACGTGGGCATTGTCCCTGCCAATTCGTAAATGGCGTTTGTATGATCAGGCTGGGTCAAAACGATTCTCGCTACCTCAGCCACATTTTCCAGATCCACAAAACTGAATTTAGATTCTACGGAATATGGCACGCGCAAAACTCCTTCACCCATAGTGCGCTTCCATCCCGCCAGAAGATTTTGCATGTACGGAGCAGGTTGCAAAATAGTGAAGGGAAGTCCCGACTCGAAAAGCGACTCCTCCACGCGCATCTTTTGCCAGTGATGATTCATCGCTTCGATTTGCGGGCGCAAAACCGAGTGATAGACGAAATGCTCCACACTTGCTTTCTTTGCCTCATCGATTACCGATTTACCAATTACCGTTTCACTGGGACTCATGTTCGGGCAAATGTGATAGACCGCCCGCGCGCCTCGCATCGCGGACCGAATGTCTACCTGATGGCGCAGATCGCCGACGATGACCTTCACCGCGCCGAGGGATTTCAAAACAGCGACCTGTTCTTCGCGATGGACAAACGCGCATATGCTGTCAACTTTTGAAAGCGCCTTGGTTATTGCCTTGCCTGTCTTGCCACTTGCGCCAGTAACGAGGATCATGTTCTGAATATAATCCATTTTGGAAGTCTATTTCCATCTTGCCAAATCAGAATATATGTTCTACAATGAAACACGATGGGTTTCTTGCGAAAGGCCCTTCACCACAGAGAACATGGAGAAAAAGAGCATTTCTCAAAGGTCTCTGTGGCTCAACAAAACTCACTTATGCAAGAAGTCTACCATTCCCCTCCAAACAGAAAGGCTGTGACACATGTTAAATCTCAACTCGGTAATGATCGGAACGACTCAACCGCAAGTATTAGCCGCATTTTACGAAAAAGTTTTAGGCAAGCCAGCGGACATGCTGGACGCAGAACATGGTTTTTGGGGATGGCAAGTGGGCGGCGCATTCATGTCCGTGCTGGAGCATTCGGAGATGGGCGGCAGAGCCAAAGACCCAGGGCGGGTGATGATCAATTTCGAGACAGAACAGGTCCGAGAGGAATTTGAGCGGATCAAGTCCATTGGCGGAACCGTTGTCAAAGAGCCATACGATATGGGCGGCGGATGGATCGCCACGTTGGCTGATCCCGATGGAAATCTCTTTCAATTGATCAGTCCAATGGTTGGACAATAACGTGACCGCTCCGCAATTCAATTCTGGCTTTGTGAAAAACGGCAACGCGCAGATTTATTACGAAACGGCTGGCAGTGGGTTGCCGTTTGTGATGATCCATGCTGGCGTGGCGGACAGTCGCCAGTGGAATAACGAGTTCGCATTTTTTGCACACAAGTATCAGGTTCTGCGCCACGATATGCGCGGCTATGGGAAAAGCGAACCCGTTGACGGCGAGTTTAATCACATGGGTGATTTGGTCGCGGCGCTTGATGCTCTTGGAATTCACGAGCCACTGATTATGATGGGCTGTTCGATGGGCGGAGGCTTGGCGATGGATTTTGCGCTAACGCATCCATCCAGAGTCAAAGCGTTGATCATGGTTGGCTCAGGTCCCAGCGGCTTGGAGTTAGATGCGCCAACGCCCGCGAAATTTGCCGAAGCAGAGAAAGCGTTCGAGGCAGGCGATCTTGATCTTGTCTGTGAGATCGAAACGCAGATCTGGTTCGATGGCATGGATCGAACGTCCGAACAAGTGAATCAAGCAATGCGCACATTGCTATATGAAATGAATCGGAAGGCGCTGGCGTATGAAGCGCTGAAACGTGGCAAACGCTTACCGAACACGGAAACTCTGGCGTTTGATCGCTTGGCAAACCTCACGATTCCCGTTCTGGTGATCGTCGGCGCGCATGACGTCCCGTATATTCAGGGAGCGGCAGACTATATGGCAGAGCATATTCCTTCCGTGAAAAAAGTGAAAATGGAAGACGCGGCACACCTGCCCAACATGGATCACCCTGAAGAATTTCAGCGGATCGTGACAAATTTTTTGAAAAGTTTTTCAAGTTGAAGCCATTTCGGCTGAACAAACATGCCATCCATTGAAAAATGCCCGCCGCCTGAAAACTCATTGCTTGAAAAGTATTCGATAAATGGAAATTACGTAGATTGTTACACTACAACGATTGACAAGCAAGTTTCCTTCCCTGAATTTATTTTGGTGTTTTACACAACCTGGCTTTTCAAAACAGAGCGTTTGATTTTGAAAGCGCTTGTCAATAAACCATCCACCGATTTACAGGCGAGGCGACTAGCGAACGCTGAAATCGATTCTTTCGCGGCGTGGACTGTCGAAGCGCGAGGCGCTCACGAATTACTGATGTGCGATTTTATGACTCGCACGCGCTCATGGCTGATGGTGGACCAGGTTGGGGCGGCGACAAAACTCTACTTCGGGTCGGCAGTTGTCCCTGCGAAGAGAAGCGTGAGTCTGGATTTCGGATTCCGCGCGCTGCTGGGCTTCCATCAAATTTATTCTGTTTTGCTTTTATATTTTGCAAAGCAGAAATTACATTGAGAAAATCAATAAGCCCAAGTTCTTTTATGGGACGCAGATGAACGCGGATGGATGCTGAAAAAAAACAAATCCGCATCCGAAGAATTATTTCCGATAGCGGCTACTCGCGAGATCAAAAGGTCATTGAGAAAATTCTCAATGACCTTTTGATTTCAAGCGCTAAAGCCGTTCAAATTTTGCCTGGAAGAAGCGCAGATACTTCGGCTCGTAGACCATCTTCAAGCCGCGAGTCGATTCGCGTTGGTCGTACACGGCTTTGACCGATTCAGCGACGACATCCATGTGGGCTTGGGTGTAGACGCGGCGCGGAATGGTGAGGCGGGTCAACTCAAGTTTGGGGTAGTAATGATCGCCCGTCTTCGGGTCGCGCCCCGCCGAGGCGATGCCGCGCTCCATCGAGCGGATGCCCGAATCGAGGTAGAGTTCCGCCGCGAGGGTTTGGGATGGAAATTCAATTTGTTTGAGGTGCGGGTAGAACGCTTTCGCGTCGAGGAAGATCGCGTGTCCGCCAATCGGTTGAACGATGGGGATGTTCCACTCCGTGAGCAATTCACCGAGGTACAAAACCTGACCGATGCGCGTGCGGATGTGGTCGTCGTTGACCGATTCTTCGATGCCGATGGCGAGCGCTTCCATGTCGCGTCCCGCTTGTCCGCCGTAGGTGTGCAGACCTTCGTAGACAACGACCAAATTGCGGAGTTCTTCAAAAATCTCGTAATCGTTGATCGCCAGCCAGCCGCCGATGTTGACGAGGTTATCTTTTTTGGCGCTCATCCACGCCGCGTCGGTGTAACTGCAAAACTCTTTGAGAATTTGCGCGATGGTCTTATTAGCATAGCCTTCTTCGCGTTGTTGAATGAAGTAGGCGTTTTCCAACATGCGCGTCGCGTCGAGATACACTTTGATTCCGTGTTGGTTGCACAGCGCGCGCAAGGCTTTGATATTCTCCATACTCACGGGTTGACCGCCCGCCATATTGACCGTGCCAGCGACGCTGATGTAGGCGATATTATCCGCGCCGTGTTTATCAATCAGCGCCTGCACTTTGTTGAGATCAATGTTGCCCTTGAACGGTTTCAAACTTGTGGGGTCGTGCGCTTCGTCAATGATGACATCGTAGAACACGCCGCCCGCCAATTCTTGATGCAAACGCGTGGTGGTGAAGTACATGTTGCCCGGCACGATCTGCCCTTTTTTGATGACCGTCTGGCTGATGAGATGTTCCGCGCCGCGCCCTTGATGGGTGGGGACGATATATTTATAGCCGTAGTATTTTTGGATCGCCTCTTCGAGGTGATAGAAGTTTCTGCTCCCCGCATAGGCTTCATCGCCGAGCATCATGCCCGCCCACTGACGGTCGCTCATCGCGCCTGTGCCGCTGTCGGTTAACAAGTCAATGTATACGTCTTTCGATTTGAGCAGGAAGGTGTTGAAGCCCGCTTCGAGCAAGGCTTGCTCGCGTTCTTCGCGGGTGGTGACGGTGAGCGGCTCCACCATCTTGATCTTCCAGGGTTCCGCCCACGAGCGGCGTCCGAATTGTTGCCCCATGGTCTTTGGCGTTGGATTGGTCATGAAATGTTCTCCTTGAATTTTTGATTGACCACAAAGGGTCCGAAGTAGGTCAGGCTTTTAGCCTGACGCATTCTTGAAATCTTGTGCGCGGCGGGTTATAAACTACAAGTTTCGTGGTTGAAAATTTATTCCAACGGGAGCGCCATCGTGGCTTTGACTTCGGTCAGGACGAGGCTGGTTTGAATCCGCGCCACGCCTGGGATCGGGGTGATCTTGTCCACCACGAAACGCTCCAGGTCTTTGCGATTTTTCAGGACGACCTTCAACAAATAATCATGCTCGCCCGTGATGTGATGACACTCCAGCACTTCGGGCATCCGCCGCGTGGCTTCGCGGAATTTTTCCACTTGCTCCACTTTGTGCATTTGCAAACTGATGTGGATGAAGCAGAGCAGATCGTAGCCAGCCTTTTCTCGATCCACGATGGCGGCGTACTGGCGGACGTAGCCGTCTTTCTCCAACCGCTTCAAACGGGAATGGGTGGCGGGCGGCGATAAACTGATCTTCTTCGCCAATTGGACGTTGCTCAAACGCCCGTCCGCTTGAAGCGCGCGCAAGAGCGATTTATCCACGCGGTCTAACATCATGTTCTTGGAATTTTTTATCATATTCAGACCTCAATTTCAATGGAAATTCGATGTTTTTGCGAAAAGTCAAAACAAAATGAAATCATAACCGATAAAGTTTATAAACATTCCAAATTCAATAGTGGAAACGCGCCTACGGCGAAGAAATGCAAACTTTCCCTGCTTCAGTCGAGACGCAACAAAAAGCCGATGGTTGGGATCAACCATCGGCTGGGAGTGAAGCGAAGTAAGTCAACAACGCGGGCTACGGTCAACGAGTGATGCTGTTTGCCTGCTTCAAAATATCGTCGGATACTTCGACACCGTACGCCTGGGCGGCTTTGAGGTTGACGAAGAGATAGTATTCAGCCGTTTCCACCGGTGTGTTGGCTGGCTTTGCGCCTTTGAAAATTCGGTCTACGATTTGGGCGCCCTGTTCGGCTTGACCGGAAAATGTGGTGGTGTAGTCGGTGATTGGGAATGTTGTATCTCCGCCGCGCCCAGTGGCGAAGATGGGGACATCGTATTGGTCGGCTTGCGCGACAAGCATATCCAAGCCGGCTTCGAGGTTTGCCGAAAGCAGTCCGATGAAAATAATCGTATCATCCGGCAGGGTTTCCACCGCCGCGGCCATCTTTTCTGGGGTGGTCACCGCGCTGGCGGGTAGCAACTCCACTCCCTGTTGTGGGATTCCGTCAAAGAGGCTTTGCATGACCATTACGATAAACGGATCATCAGGGTTGTAGGGAATATAAACATATTGGGTCTCCGGCATAACCTTGAGCGCCCACTCCAAGGCTTTATCTGCCCGGTTCACCACTTGGATGCCGGTCACATTGCCGCCAGGATTGGCGACGCTTTGCACTACGCCTTCTTCCACTGGATTGATGACCGGGTCGAACACAACCGGGATGTCTGTTCCTTCCACGGCTGATTTGGCGGCTTTGGTGGGCAGGGTTCCAATCGTAAAGATCAGGTCCACGTTCTGTTCCACCAGTCTTTTTGCTTCAGCATCGAACGCCGCCTGGTCGCCTCCTGTCACTTCTTCATTATAGACGTAGGTAATGTTCTCTCCTTCCACATAGCCCAGTTCGGTCATTGAGGTTTTGAACCCATCGTAGGCAGGCGCCAGCCACGCCAACTCCATGATCACCCCAACCGTATAGGTCTTGGGTTTTGCCACTCCGCAACCAGCAAGGAGGAGGCTGATGACCAACAGAGAGAATACAATTCGTTTTGCGAACATAATGGTTTTCTCCTTTTGAATAAACTACCACGAGTAGTAATATTGTAAAACCAATCTACTTGATGCAACTTTTAAAATAGTAAGCTAACAAACCCGTAAATTACGCCAAACAGAAAGCCGATGGATTGAATCACTCAGAGGCTTGGAATCTTGCTTCGCCATCCCACAGTAAAGAATCCGTCACTACTTCCTCTCCACCCTTCGACAGGCTCAGGACAAGTTTGGAGCCCTTAGTAACTATCTCAAAACTCTTTGAGGGCATATAATTTCAGTGCCAACAAAGGAAACCCAACGATGAAGAAAAAGACGCCACTACCCACTATCTGGGAGGTTCCCGATGAATTATGGAAGCGCAT